>JAFOCH010000031.1 GCA_017381395.1 Clostridia bacterium | reverse complement strand
CGATTGCTCACTCGGTGACGGCGGTCAAACCACCCGTCAAAAGAAAAAAGCCGACATAATGTATCGCTATTCGGTGATGAAATCGCACCCCGACAGCATCTATCTTTCGGTGCATCAGAATAATTTTTCGGCATCATACTGTCACGGAGCGCAAATGTTTTATTGCAAATCGACCGACGGCTCAAAGGAGCTTGCCGAGTCGATTCAGTCGTCAATCTGCGCACTTCAAACCGATAACAAAAGGGTGATAAAGCTCTGTACCGATGACGTTTTTTTGATATACAATGCAAATGTAACGGCCGTTTTAATCGAATGCGGCTTTTTATCCAATCGCGACGACCTAGTGAATTTAAAGAATGAAGAATATCAGATGAAGTTGGCTTTTGCAATTTCATCGGGACTCAATAACTATATTAACGGGAGCTGAAAATTAGGAATGGCAAAGGCAAAGACGGTATATATTTGTTCCGAATGCGGAGCCGAAAGTCTCGGCTGGTACGGAAAATGCCCGAATTGCGGCGAATGGGGAACGCTGAATGAAGAGATTGTTGCCCCCACACCCGTAAAGGAAAAATCGAGGGTTGCCATAGGTGGCGGCGAATTTAATGCAAGCCGACTTCGCGATATCGGCGTCGATGACGAGCATCGTTATCACACCGGAGTAGGAGAGCTTGACCGAGTGCTTGGCGGCGGCATTGTAAAAGGGTCGCTTGTCCTTCTCGGCGGTGATCCCGGAATAGGAAAATCGACAATGATGCTCCAAATTTGTCAGCATCTCGGTAAAACTATGCAGATTCTCTACGTTTCGGGCGAGGAATCCCAGCGTCAGATTAAATTACGCGCCGAACGACTCTCTGTTGATACCGAAAACCTGTCAATAATGGCTCAAACCGACGTTCAAACGGTCTGCGAATACGTCCGCCAAACAAAGCCCGACCTCGTAATAATCGACTCGATTCAAACCATGTCGCTCTCTGACATTAATTCGTCACCCGGCTCGGTGACTCAGGTGCGCGAATGTACTAATATGCTTTTGCACACAGCCAAATCGAGCGACATCCCGATTTTCGTCATCGGCCACGTTAATAAAGAGGGGTCGATCGCCGGACCGAAGGTAATGGAGCATATCGTCGACGCCGTTCTGTATTTCGAGGGCGACCGCAATCTTACCTACCGTCTATTACGCGCGGTAAAAAATCGATTCGGCTCGACCAACGAAATCGGCGTATTCGAAATGCGTGACAAGGGGCTTTTCGAGGTCGAAAACCCGTCCAAAATGCTCCTTTCAGGCCGTCCCGAAAATGTCAGCGGCACCTGTGTTGCCTGCGTTTTAGAGGGGTCACGACCCATCTTGGCCGAGGTGCAGGGACTTGTCACCGCCAGCGGATTTGGCAATCCGCGCCGAATGGCCACCGGCTTTGATTATAACCGAATGAATCTCATTTTAGCCGTGTTAGAAAAGCGGTGCGGTTACTTTTTCTCCAATCTTGATGCATACCTCAATATCGTTGGCGGTTTCCGTTTGGACGAGCCGGCAACCGACCTTGCGGTAGCACTTTCACTCGTTTCGGGATTAAAGGATTTTGTCATTCCCGACGACGTTGTCGCCTTTGGCGAGGTGGGACTTGCAGGCGAGGTGCGAACCGTACCGAGCGCCGAAATGCGCGTAGCCGAAGCGGCTCGGCTCGGGTTCAAAACCTGCATAATGCCTTACCGTTGTCTCAAATCAATTGGCGAAAACAAATACGGGATTCAGCTTATCGGCGTACACAATATTCGCCAGGCAGTTGACCTGATTGCAAATAAATAAGGGAGCAAAAATAATATAATGCGAGTTTTAATCATCCGTCACGGCGACCCCGATTATTCGATTGACGGACTCACCGAAAAAGGAAAAAGAGAGGCGGATTTACTTTCAATCCGTCTGCAAAACGAGGGCATTTCGACCATTTACTGTTCACCCCTCGGACGAGCCCAGCTGACCGCGAAGCCAACCGCCGAAAAAATCGGTGTGGATATAATTACCTGTGACTGGCTGCGCGAATTTGAGGCGCGGTTAGAGGGGATAAAAGGCGCACCATGGAATCTTCCGCCAAGGGTATGGACGGCGGATGAAAGGGCAATGGACGTCAGTCGTTGGCGTGATGCGGATTTGTGGAAGGATACTTCGGTCGTTGCCTATTACGATATGATTTGCGCCGAATTTGATAAACTGCTTGCGGCCCACGGCTATATCCGCGAAGGGCTTGTTTACCACTTTGACGAGAGTTCGAGAGAAAATGACGAAACAATAGCGATTTTCTGTCATCACGGACTGGGGACTGCGCTTCTTGCACATTTAACAGGAGTACCGCTACCGCATATGTGGCATACAGTATTTTTGACGCCCTCGTCGGTAACAACCGCGCTTATGGAGATTCACGAGCCGGAGGTAAACACAGCCATTGCACGACTCATTTCGGTATCGGATACATCCCACCTTTTCGCAGGAAATGAACCGATTTCATCATCAGGATTATTCACACCGATAAAACGATAAAAATATTTAATTTTGCTTATTATTTATTTTAAAGGAGATAATAAATGCAGTTAAATAAGCTAACAAAAGAAGATAGCAAGGTTATTGATATTTTAAAATGCATTGGGATTTTATCTGTAATTTCAGCGCATGTTGTGCAGTATTCCGAGGTTAATTTGATTACAAAGATTGTATCATTTTTTTGGAATCAGTTTGGCCATGTTGGCGTAGTGATATTTTTTGTTATAGGTGGATTTTTATATTCTCGTAAAGACGGTGACGATGCGACCTTTTGGAAAAAGAAACTTTTTCGTATTATCATTCCGTGGATGTTAGCGGCAATAATTACATACGCTATCTGTGTTATGCTTGGAGGTCCACTTGGTGTATATGAATGTATCAAATGGGCTTTTGGCAGCGGAACATGGTTTTATTACATAGTGGTATATACATTTTTCCTTTTTATATTCAAATGGTTATATAAATACGATGCAGTTTTATACATTTTAATTGGTATACAAGCAGTTGCGCTTACATTGGCGTCTTTTGGCGTTTCAATTACGATAAACGGTGGCTTTTTCACCGATTATCTGAATCCGTTGTATTGGATAGGATATTTTAGCGCAGGAATTTTAATCAGACGATATGGTATCAATCGAATGATAGAAAATAATAAGAAAAAAGTTTTTGTGATTTTTATTTTGTTGTTCATTGTATCATTGTCCTTCCTGTATGTAAAAAATATCAATACATATTTTGATATATTTTCCATGCTTTTTTCCGTTTCATCAACCGTACTTATTACGATGTTTGCATATAAATTTCAACAATATCGAACTGCAACATTTATTGGACAGGTTGGCACATATTCATATTGCATATATCTTTGGCATATGCAGCTTTTGCAAGGGTTGTTTTCAAAGATACCCGATAATATATTCGAAACTCTTTTTTCGCCCATTATAGGTTTAATTATTATGGTTGTTTTGATAAAAACAGGTCTGTTTATCTGTAATAAAATAAAAGGCGGAAACACGATTAAGATGGTAGTGGGTTTATAATATAAAACGATAAAAAAAGACCGCGAAGTGAAATTCACTCCGCGGTCTTTTTTATTGTAGGAAAACCACCGACTATGTCGGTGGTGCGGAAAAAGCTTTAGCGATGAACATATAAAAAGAACTCCTTTTAGTGTAAAATAGACTTGCGGTCTGGCAACTGCAAGGAACACTAAAAGGAGGACATTCAAATGAATGACAATAAAAGTTTAGCACATACGAGTTGGAATTGCAAATATCATGTAGTTTTTGCACCAAAGTATAGAAGGAAAATGTTTTATGGATAAAAGCGCGAATAGATAGGAAAGATAATTCGAGAGCTATGCGGATGGAAAGGCGTTAATATAATAGAGGCAGAGGTTTGTCCTGATCATATACATATGTTGATTGAGATACCACCTAAAATGAGCGTATCAAGTTTTATGGGTTTTCTCAAGGGCAAAAGTAGTTTGATAATTCACGAGCGACACGCAAACTTAAAGTACAAGCACGGCAATAGATCTTTTTGGTGTAGAGGATATTACATAGATACAGCAGGAAAGAACACCAAAAAGATCGCAGAGTATATAAAAAATCATTTGGAAGAAGATAAACTTCAAGATCAGCTGACATTTAGAGAGTACGAAGACCCTTTTAAGGGTAGCAAGTAATAATCCTTTGCAGATGTCAGATCGTTATGCCATTGCAATGGCAGCCAGTATTCGCGGGTTATACCCGCATAAGCAAAACCACCGGCTAAGCCGGTGGTTTTTTATT
>JAFOCH010000004.1 GCA_017381395.1 Clostridia bacterium | reverse complement strand
TCACAGATGTAATCCATTACTCTCTGGTCAAAGTCGTCACCGCCGAGACGGTTGTTACCTGCGGTTGCGAGAACCTCCTGAACGCCATCGCCCATTTCGATAACCGAAACGTCGAAGGTACCGCCGCCAAGGTCGTATACCATTACCTTCTGGTCATTTTCCTTGTCAACGCCGTATGCGAGAGCAGCTGCTGTCGGCTCGTTGATGATACGCTTTACATCGAGTCCTGCGATGCGTCCTGCGTCCTTTGTTGCCTGACGCTGAGCGTCAGTAAAGTAAGCAGGAACGGTAATTACGGCCTCTGTTACGGATGAGCCGATGTACGCTTCAGCATCGGCCTTGAGCTTCTGAAGAACGATTGCGGAAATTTCCTGAGGAGTATAATCCTTTCCGTCAACCGATACCTTGTAATTCGAGCCCATTTCACGCTTGATTGATGCGATTGTACGGTCGGGGTTGGTGATTGCCTGACGCTTTGCAACCTGACCTACAAGACGCTCGCCTGTCTTTGAAAATGCGACAACAGAAGGAGTTGTACGCATGCCTTCTGCGTTAGCGATAACTACCGGTTCACCACCTTCGATAACGGCTACGCATGAGTTTGTTGTACCTAAGTCAATACCAATAATTTTTCCCATAATAATTTTTTCCTCCAATATGATTAAATGTGATTTGTAAACTTGTTTTATACTAAACTGAAATAAATCAGTTTGCTACCTTTACCATTGCGGGACGAAGCACCGTTTCGCCAAGCTTGTAGCCGGCTTGAAGCACCTCAGCCACCTCATTTTCGCCAAGGGTTTCGTCCTCGACGTGCATTACTGCTTCGTGGAAATTGGGGTCAAAGGGCTGGCCCTTTGCCTCGATCATAGAAAGGCCCATTTTTTCAAGACTTTCCTTAAACTGCTTGATTATCATTTCGAGTCCCTTTGCATAGTCGGCAGAAGCGGGGTCGCTATTCTCTGCAAAGGCGATGTTGTCGACGACGGGAAGCAATTTCTTTACCACGTCGGCCTTTACAAGTGCGGAAAGTTGCTCCTTTTCACGAGCCAACCGCTTTTGATAATTGTCAAATTCAGCGGCGAGGGATAGCAGCTTTGCCTTTGTTTCGGCAAGCTCGTTTTGCAGCTTTTGTTCGGCCGAAAGCTCCTCTACTACTTCTGTTTCGGGGGTGTTTGTTTCGGTTTCAGCCGCAGCCATTTGCTGCTCCTTTTCCTTTTTAGCCAATTTAAAGTCATTCCTTTCCGTTCATAATTGCGCCGAGCCCTCTGGCAAAATATTCGACGCAAGGTATCATTCTTTCGTAGTCCATTCGGCGCGGTCCGATGAGTCCGACGTAGCCAAAATGGGTACCGTTGCCGAGTCGGTAACGAGCGGCGATAATGCTTGAATTAGCGAGTACGTGATAGCCCGTTTCGTCGCCAAAGATTACTCCTGCGTGGTCGGATGAGCAATCGTCGAGCAGTTTCATCATTGTTTGACGACGGGAAATAAGTTCGAAAATTTCGCGTGCGGCAACAGGTGACATTCCGCCGTAGCACATCAAATTTGATTGGCCGTTGAGCTTCATTTCGGCTCCGGTGGCCTCGCTTACCAGTCCTGACAGCGCCTTTACAAGCGGTGCCGTTTCGTATGCATATTCGCCTGCGTCAGCCATAATTCGCTTACCAGTCTCGGCGGCGTTAAACTTTAACAATTCCCTGCCGTTGAGCTGCTCCTTTGCCAGTGCGATGAAACGCTCGGCTCCTTCGGGTGAAAGCGGCTCCTCTAATCTGAGCTTTCGTGAAATTACGTTTCCTGCCGAGGTGATGAGGATTATGACGGCTACCATTTCGCTAATCGGGACCAGCTCGACGGTGTGAATTCGGGTCGAATGGTCGGCCTCCGACGTAATAAGGGTTGCGCAACGGGTGATTTCCGCCAGCGCTCCTGCCGCCGCCTCAAGCATATTGTCCTTTTCGGCTATGCGGGGAAGTATCGAGTCAATCAGATACTTGTCAGATGGGTGGATGGTGCATTTGCCGAGCAAGTTGCGTACATAGTAGCGAAGTCCTGCCGCCGTTGGCACTCGTCCTGCCGAAGTGTGAGGTTGGTCGAGAAGGCCCATAATAACAAGGTCGCTCATTTCGTTGCGAATGGTCGCTGACGAAATATTTCCGATCAGATTACAAAGCAACTTTGAGCCGACTGGCTCGCCGTTTGCGATGTAAATGCTTACTATTGACGATAATATGTCCTGCTTTCTCGGTGTAAGGTCCATTCACATCCCACCCTTCGTTTTTTATCCTCCGTATTCATTAGCACTCTAGCCGAGCGAGTGCTAACTGTGTTTAATTTACCACTATTTTTTCATTCTGTCAATAGTTTTTTATAATATTTTTGAAAAATACATTTTATTTACAATTTTGCAAAAAATTTATTAAACCTATGACGAGTTTCCCCTTTTCACGACGTCGGCTTACATTATATATAAATATATAAGCGTTCGAGCGCAAAAATATTTACACATAAAAAAACCGCCTCGACCTTTTACGGTCGAAGCGGTTTGTACCTTTTAATTTGCGGTGCGAGAAGCTATCAGTTAACGATAGTCTTTTCAGTCTCGGCATCAAAGAGGTGGATAAACTCACTCTTGAATGCTACTTCGATGTCGTCACCTGCACGAGTTGCAGTCTTAGGATCAACGCGAGCGTTGAGGTTGAATCCTTCGCAACCCATGTAAAGATAGGTTTCTACACCCATCATTTCGGTTACGTCAACGTGTGCCTTTACAACGCACTCGGGATGAGCTGCAACGTAAGCATCGTCGTCAGAAATGTGCTCGGGACGAACACCTGCGATAACAGTCTTTTCTTCTTCGATGTATTCGTCAAGCTTGCCCTTAACGTTCTTTTCTTCGGGGAGAAGAATCTTATACTTAACACCCTTGCGTGTCTTTGTATCTTCGGT
>JAFOCH010000030.1 GCA_017381395.1 Clostridia bacterium | reverse complement strand
CGTTGATTTCGTACTTGCCGTCGCCTTCGAAAATAGCGCCAACGGGGCAGGTATCTGCACAAGCGCCACAACCGATACAATCATTAGTAATCTTGTGTGCCATGAATATACAACTCCTTTTACCAGCCGCTGCGCTCGACCAAAATTTTTTAAGTAATATCCGCTTAAAGCGCAGGAAATAAGCGGCTTTTTATGGGGGTCAGCCCATATATACAACTACATTTTATCACACAGTTTTAAAAATGCAAGTGTAAAATTTGTAATAACCGCCAAATGCGATTAGTTTTCGGCTTTTTCGCCCTTGCCTTCGTTTTTCTTTTCACCTTTTTCGTCGGCCTTCTTTTTGCCCTTTATTACCTGAATATCCTCGCAGGAATAGGTTTCTAGACTGTCGCGGGATTCAAGGCGCACCTTTACCTTTTGACCGAGTACGCTTGCGCTGATGACCACACCTTCACCGTCAGGAGTGGACACAAATGCGCCTACCTTCGGGGTGGTTTTGTTCAGCTTTTCGTACACGTTCTGCTCGTAATTGAGACAGCACATCAGTCGGCCGCAGGTACCCGAAATTTTAACTGGGTTGAGAGAAAGTCCCTGCTCCTTTGCCATTTTGATCGAAACGGGTAAAAAGTCGTTTAAAAAGCGGTTGCAACAAAACGGACGGCCACAAATTCCGAGTCCGCCAAGCATTTTTGCCTCGTCGCGTACGCCGATTTGACGCAGCTCAATTCGGGTATGGAATACCGATGCCAAATCCTTTACAAGCTCGCGGAAATCGATTCGTCCGTCGGCGGTGAAGTAGAAAATAATCTTTGTTCCGTCGAAGGAGTATTCAACCTCGACCAGCTTCATATCAAGCTCGTGTGCCGCAATCTTTTCCTCGCATACGGTAAAGGCGCTTTTTTCCTTTTCTTTCAGCTCGTCGCGGCGCTTTAAGTCGGCGTCGGTAGCACTTCTGACCACCTCGCGAAGCGGCTGAACTACGTCGTCGTCCGACACGGTTTGGTTGCCGTTTGCAACCTCGCCAAGCTCGATTCCGCGCGCGGTATCAACTATTACCAAATCTCCGATTTTATATTCATTACCCTTTGGGTCAAAATAGTAAGATTTTCCGTTTTCTTTAAATCTTACTCCTATTACCTCGGCCATAATTGCCTCCATTAAAATTTATTCAAAATCAGCTCAATTTAGACTGACTCATATTATTATAAATCAATTTGTGCCCGAATACAAGCACACAAATTAGTCACCATGAGGGTACCGTTACAGTTTGCGTCACAGTCCTTCCTTGCCGACAGGCAGACCTCGGATATTCCGATAAGGTGGTGACGAGTAAACTTTTCGCTCAAAATGGTGCGAATATCGTCGGGTGCATAGCTTTTTGGTGCGCCCATTTTGACCGCCAACGCCTCGGACACAAGCACACTCATCGCGGATAAAACTGACTTTGCAAATACGCGATCCTTTTCGATTACAAGCAGCGACTTCATAAGCGCAAGCTCCGACCTTTCGCCAATGCAAGAGAGTATCTCGCGCGCGGTGAAATCGGCCTTGTCCTCGCCCGAAAGACGTATAAGCGCACGGCCAATGTTTCCGTCCTCGTCGGCTACGGCTCGTTCGACCTCGGCTGAATTAAATTCAGGATTTTGCTCCAAAATGTATTTGACAGCGGCATCCTTTTGCACCGGGGAAAGCTTTAACACCACGGCGCGTGAACGCACGGTAGCAAGCAACTGATTAGCATATTCGCAGGTGAGGATGAATGCAACCCTCTTGGGCGGCTCCTCGAATACCTTTAATAGCGCATTTTGTGCCTGCTCGTTCATTAAATTAGCGTCGGGAATGATGAAAACTCGCTTATCCGACTGATTCGGGAGGATATATGCCTCCTCCCTGATTTTACGAATTTTGTCAACCGTAATGTTCGCCTTGTCGGGTAAAACGGTGACGATATCGGGATTTTCACTCATCAGGCAGCAGGTGCATTCGCCGCACGGCTTATTTTCGCCCGTGCAGGCAAGAGCCCGTGCAAGCATATTGGAAAGGGTCCTTCGTCCCGTGCCGACCGCCCCTTCGATAATAAAGGCGTGTGGTACTCGACCCGACTGAAGCATACTGTCCAGCCGCTCGACCGTCCCATCATTTCCGACGAACCTACTAAATGCGCTCACAGCTTTTCAAACCTTTCGACGTCGGTGACAAAAACAACCGCTCCTCCAACCTTTGTTTCGATTGAGGTGGATGCGATGCTCGGATATGCAGATACGTGATGAATGGGCTGCACCTCGGTACGAACTCCCGAATATTTCTTTATAATTTCGAGGGCCTCGTCAACTCGTTCGTCGTCTATTCCCATAAAGAAGGTGGTGTTTCCCTGCTTTAAAAATCCGCCGGTAGTAGCAAGCTTTGTTATGCTCATTCCGGCTTCGGTAAGCGCTGACGAAAGCTGATTTGCATCATTAGAATTGACAATTGCGATAAGTAGCTTCATATTCTCATTTCCCCCATTCGTAAAAGGTATAATCCGCCTTTTCATTATACCATCTCACTATACTATATGTCAAACTATTAAGTTTATATTTTATACTTGTAAAAATAGAAATTATGTATTATAATAATTATCGTGATATTGCCGTTCGTACATTCGGGCGTGCGGGTGTGTTGGTCCTGTGCGACAGGGAGCTGTGAACCATGTCAGGCGGGGAACCGAGCAGCATTAAGCGGATTTCCTTGTGCGCCGCAGTCAATCTGCACACCCGCATACCCAAGTGCATGATCGGCATTATTCTTTATCCCGACTAAAAAAAGCAGGTGATGAAATGTATCAAGCCCTTTACAGAAAATACCGTCCGCGTAATTTCAGCGAGGTAGTAGGTCAAAAAAATATTGTCAAAACGCTGAAAAATCAGATTACCGACAATCATATTTCTCACGCCTACCTTTTCACCGGATCGCGTGGAACGGGAAAGACCTCCTGCGCAAAAATTTTCGCAAAGGCGGTAAACTGTCTCAATTCGCAGGCAGGCGACCCCTGTAACGAATGCGAAATTTGTAAAGGTATCAATGACGAAAGCATTTTTGACATCACCGAAATCGACGCCGCGTCAAACAACGGTGTTGATAACATAAGGGAATTGCGCGATAATACCGCCTTCTCCCCTGCAACGGCAAAATACCGAATCTATATCATCGACGAGGTGCACATGCTTTCGGGTGCGGCATTCAACGCTCTGCTCAAAACACTCGAGGAGCCGCCGGCACACGTTATATTCATTCTGGCTACGACCGAGGTGCATAAGCTACCGGCAACCATTCTTTCGCGCTGTCAGCGATTCGATTTTAGCAGAATTGCTGTGGAAGAAATTGCCGCACGCCTGACCGAAATTGCCGAAAAAGAAGGCATTTCGCTGACCCCCGACGCCGCACTGATTATCGCAAAGCTGTCAGACGGTGCTATGCGTGACGCTCTTTCCCTGCTGGACGTTTGTGCCGCTACGGGAAACGAAGTTGACGAAAAGGCGGTACTTGACGCCGCAGGAATGTCGGGACGCGAATATATCGAGCGGCTTGCTCTTTCGATAGTAAATCGCAATAGCGAGCAGGCACTCGAAACCATAGCCGAGCTTTACGAAAGGTCAAAGGACATGACCCGACTATGCTGCGAGCTGATTGAATATTTCCGTAATATTATGATGATAAAGGCGACAAAAAATCCTGAAAAACTGGTTGTTTGCTCGTCGACGGAAATTGAAAAACTGAAAAAAGAGGGTCAGAATATGCCTCTCGATGCGATTATCCACGCAATCGAGGTGTTTGAAAAGGCATTTTCCGACATGAATAGAGGCGCAAACCGCCGTACCATTATGGAAACGGCACTGATAAGATTATGCGACCCGTCACTTGACGAATCGATGACGGCCATTTTGCGCCGAATTTCCGCACTAGAAGCAGGAGCCGTGCTGACGGCAGGCGCGAGAGTAGAAAAAAATGACATCGCGACCGAAAAAGACACCGATATTACGGCAACACAGGCCATTAAATTGCCTGAAAAGACGGTAGATATTGCGGCAACTCAGGCGATCAAAATACCCGAAAAAGCCGCTGATGAAGCCGACGTAAAGGTGTATCAAAAGAAGGTTACCGCCGACGATATAAAGGTACCGTCGATGGCCGACGATAATTCGGCAACGGTTGCTTTCGCCCCCGTAAGCGAAACAAAGCCACAGAGCAGCGGTGATCAGCCGTATAAGAATTGGAACGATATTCTCGGTGCGCTGGGCAAAACCGACCCCATGATGAAGGCCGCTCTCGAAGGATCGCAGGCGTATATCGTCAACGATTGTATGCTCATTGACTTTAAAAACGAGAGTTTCAGGGATATGATTAACACCAGTCCGCGACACAAATCAGCACTCAAAGCCGCCATTGTGCAGGTCACGGGAACAAATTATAAAATCGGCCCTTATACCAAAAAGAAGGCGGCAGGAAACACTCCCGAGCCAAACGCAGACGATGAAATTGACCCGCTTGACGACCTCGTTTCACGAGCAAGACAGGCAGGAATTGATAAATAAATTAGCCGAAAGGAAGATATAAAAAATGAAGGCAAGATTACCGCAGGGCTACGGCTCAGGTTCAAACAACATTCAGCAAATGATGAAGCAGGTTCAAAAGGCACAGGAGGATATGCAGACCAAACAGGCCGAGCTTGAAACCGCCGAATACACCGCAACCTCGGGTGGCGGAATGGTGGAGGTCACCGTAACAGGAAAGCATCAGGTTTCCCGCCTTTCGATAAAGCCGGAAATCGTTGACCCCGATGACATCGAAATGTTAGAGGATTTAATCACAGCCGCTATTAACGAAGCAATGCGTACCGCTGACACAACCGGTGAAGAAGAAATGGCAAAAATTTCGTCATCCCTCAACATCCCCAACATTCCGGGAATGGGTGGTTTATTCTGATATGGGATATAAAATTCCGTCACTTGCTAAGCTGACCGAGCAATTCGAAAAAATGCCGGGAATAGGCAAAAAATCGGCTCAGCGACTGGCGTTTCATCTACTCTCCCTCTCGGACGACGAGGCACAGGATTTTGCAAACGCGATTGTCGAGGCGAAAAAGCATATTCACTGCTGCTCGGTGTGTCAAAATCTGACCGATCTCGACAAATGCGACATTTGCTCGGACAAGTCGAGGGACGGTAGCGTTATCTGCGTTGTCGAGGACCCGCGCGATATAATCGCATTCGAGAGGACAAAGGAATTTAACGGCGCCTATCACGTGCTTCACGGAGTAATTTCACCCCTCGACGGAATAGGCCCCGATCAGATTAAAGTACGCGAACTGCTTAAAAGGGTTGCCGACGACGAAGTACGCGAAATTATTATGGCTACCAACCCGACGGTCGACGGCGAAGCAACCGCCGCCTATATCTCCCGACTGCTGAAACCGATGGGAGTAAAGGTTACTCGACTGGCTTACGGAATCCCCGTAGGCGGCAGCTTGGAATTCGCCGACGAAATTACCCTCATGCGCGCATTAGAGGGGCGCAGCGAATTTTAAGAATATATGCAATAATATGAACATAAAAAACCGATGCGAATTTGCATCGGTTTTTTTACATTTACTTATTCAAATATTCGAGGGCAGCCAAATATGTACCTGCGCTCCAGCCCATCATCGGCGGCATCTCGTATTCGCCCTTTACATTTACGTTTCCTTCGATAACGTTGTATTTTTCCCAAAGATTATCGGTTTCCTTAAATACCTTTTCGACAAGCAAAACGTACTTTTCGGCAATTCGTCTTGCCTCTTCCTTGTATCCATAATTATCGAGTCCGATAATCGCAATATACTGCAAGCAAGCCCAGCCATTCGGCGCATCCCATTGGAAGGTGCCCTCGACATCATTTTCTTCACAGGTAAGTAAACCATACTCTCTTTCGAGTCGGTCCAGGTTATCCACAACCGCCTTTGCATGTTTTTCATCGGCAAGACCGACAAAAAGCGGATAAATCGACGCGACCGAGAAAATTTCGCTCTGTTTTTTTGACTCGAAATTGTAATCGACCAAAAGACCGTCTTTATTTTCGAGATATTTTATCATGGTCGCCTTTCGGTCGGCGGCAAGCTGTGTCCAGGTTTCGCTTTCACCGTTTCCGAGCTCGTCGGCAAAGTATGCCATGTTGCTTTCGAACGCGTATAAAAGCGAATTGAGGTCAACGGCAGCATTATTGTATGTTTCATATTCAAAACGAGGATTGGCATCCCAGCCGCTTTCGCAAATTGCCAAATATTCACGGGCAATCTCGCTATCGGTATATCCTTCGGGTCGATGACTAATGCGATTGATATATTCGTTGGCGATATAGGATTCAAAATCGGTACGACTATCATCGTAATGAGCGAGTCCGATTTCACTGCCGCGCTTTTCGGTCCAGAATTTATACTCGGTTTGAAGCGTCTTGTAGGCATGGCCTAGCCACTGCTTGTCGCCACTTTGCTCATAAACGTCCCTTACCATTATTGAAAGGAATGGCGGCTGTGAATGCGTAAGGAAAAAGGTGCGATTTCCATTCGGCATAAAGAGGAACCTATCGACCATATAAAGCATATTATCGACATTATTCTTTGCCAATTCGTGTCTGTCTGCGATTTCGAGCCCCTTATTCGTAAAATAGGTGTCCCAATAGTACATTTCGTCAAAGTGACCTACCGCAGGGACGGTATATGGAAACGGCAAACCAATAAGATTGCCGTCGTCGGCCGTATTTTCTTTAATACAGCTGTCCCAGTTGCCGCTTATATATTCGAGGACCGCTTTTGTTTCGCTCCGCTGATTGTTTCGGTCAAATGTATTCGATTCGGTTGCCGCTGAAATATGTGACATTGTTTTCATACCCTTCTATTTTTTTAAAAGCATTTGTTTAATTATACACGTTGTTTGGCAACAATTCAACCTACACCCAAAACAATTAAATATTTTCACAAAAAAACTCACCGAAATCACATTGACCTCGGTGAGTAAAAT
Organism: Clostridia bacterium; assembly: GCA_017381395.1. GTDB lineage: Bacteria > Bacillota > Clostridia > Oscillospirales > Acutalibacteraceae > UMGS1976. Next base: position 2,300 of record JAFOCH010000030.1, on the reverse strand, counting down.
ATATTTGTTACGAAAGTCCGACAATCATCGTCGATAGTACGGTCAAGTCGGTACCATCAACTACTCCATCATCATTCATATCAGCGTAATCAGATATTTTGCATCCAGTTCGTTTATGCCCAGCAAATGCTGTTTGAGGATAATCAAATCTTCTGCGTCAATGCTTCTGTTATTGTTAAGCCATCCTTTTTGATGGAATTGCATGAGCTTTGATATCATGGGACTGGTATATACGGTTGTATCCGCGTCATAGTCGGTTGTGCTTGACACTCCGGCCGACTTTAAGTTAATCAGTCCCGAAGTTGAATAGCGGCTGATTTCGGCCCTATTATCGTAAATTTCATACACCACCATGCTCTTGCTTTTATCAACCTTGTTGCCTGTACTGTAATAACCTACATAACCCGCATTCAAATATGTGAAGGCAAGCCTTTCGGCAGAACAGCTCCATCTACCCGTGGGGATAAGAATTTCGTCGCCGGGCTTAAGATAAATTGAAGCCGCGCCGAGATAATCGTCATAACCGCTGGAATGATTATGCCCGAAAAGGAAATAGATGTTCAGTCCCTTTTTAGCCGCGGAGTCAAGCTCATCATAAATATACTTTCCGTACTGGCCATCACCGCCTCCGGCACGATTTGAGAAATGCAACGGAAGATGAGAAACAATGAGAATATGCTTATCAAATTCATTCTCTATCTTTTCGTCGAGATATGCCTTTAGGTTAGCGGCGGTTGCTTTTACTTGATCTTCGTCATCTTTTATATTGCTGTTTCCGTTAGAGGTTCCTACGCCCTGCAGCCACATAAAATCGTCCTCGTGGATTGCAAATACACCATACTTTCCATCCGGATCATCGTTGTTTCCACTTTCAACAACGCCGGTTAATCCAATCGGGTCGTGGTTTCCACGGATACAAACCATATCGCTGTCAGCAATATCAAACTATAATTTTACAGCGTCCTTTAAGGCGGCCAAGCCAACCGCACTTTCGCCCGGATAATCACTTATATTAGGTGTCAAATCCCCTGCAAAGAAAAAACCGTCAATTTCGGTTATTCCGCTTTCTTTTACTTGGGCGAGAATGTCTTTTACAATCTGGGCACCACCACTGGTGTTACCTGCCTGAAAGTCGGTACAGGAAATGATAAACCGTCTTTTCCTCAGAAGCGGCTACTGCGCCTGAATTGAACACAAACAAGGTACTAATAAGCATAGCCACGCTGACAATAACGGATAATACACGCTTTTTGGAACTAAACATTGCTATTCTCCTTTTTTTAAAAATAGTATGCATATAAATTATACCTTATTTTACTTGGTGATTCATTACAAAATATTTTCAAAGATTGTGCGATTTAAATAAAAAATTCACCGAAGTCGATACAACTTCGGTGAGTGATATTTTTTATTTATTATGAAATGCCTGTAATGGTCGTTGTCAGGATGGTCATGTCGGTACCATCAATCACTCCATCGTCATTCATATCGGCATATTCGGCTATTTCAGCATCCATTTCATTTATGTTAAGCAAGTGCTGTTTAAGGATAAGCAAATCCGCTGCGTCAATGCTTCTGTTATTGCTGAGCAGACCCTTTTGACGGAAGAATTGGAGAACCGAGGTAAAGGGGCTGGCATATACGTTTGTATCGGCTTCGTATTCGCCAACGCTACCGTATCCTGCTCCCTTTAAGTTGATAATTCCTGAGGTGGAATAGCGGCTGATTTCAACCCTATCCTTGTAAATTTCGTACACTACCATATTCATGCTCTTATCAACAGGGTTGCCCGAATTGTAATAGCCAACATAGCCGGCAGTCAAATATGAGAATTTAAGAGTATAGCTTTGGAAAGAGGTTCTGCTACCGACGTCAGCAAGAACAATTTGGTCATTGGGTTTGAGATAAATGGAGCTACCGCCGATATAATCATCATAGTATCCCGAATGGTTGTGACCGAAAAGGAAGTAGATGTTCAGTCCCTTTTCAGAAGCGGCATTAAGCTCGTCGAAAATGTACTTTGCATACTGGCAGTCACCATTACTTGTACGTGCAGTATAGTGAAGCGGCAAATGCGAAAGGACAAAAATCGGTTTGTCAAATTTTGCCTCGATCTTTTCGTCGAAATATGCCTTTAAGTTGGCGGCAGTATTTTTTATCGTTTGTTCGTCATCAGAAACAGACCAGTTTCCGTTAGTGGTGCTAACGCCCTGATTCCACATATAGTCGTCCTCGTGAATAACAAAAACGCCGTATTTACCATCTGCATCGTCGTTGTTTCCACTTTCGGATGCGCCCTG
>JAFOCH010000029.1 GCA_017381395.1 Clostridia bacterium | reverse complement strand
TTCGAGCCGTTCCTTCAGTTCACGCGCCGCCTTGTTAGTAAAGGTTATCGCGAGAATGTTCCAAGGGGCAACCGGTCTTACTGCCGCAAATGAAGGAAACTCGCGCTTGCCATCAAGACAGTCTCTGAGCCGTTCAACATCAGATTCGGTTACATCGCCACAATCAGCACCATACGCCTCACCGAATTTTATCATATTCACAATGCGGTTGATAAGCACGGTTGTCTTTCCGCTTCCGGCTCCCGACAGAATCAAAAGCGGTCCATTAACAGAAGTAACCGCCTCAAACTGCATACTGTTGAGACGGGAAAACTCCTTTTCAATTATCTTATTTCTTAAATCACAAAATTCTATTTTTAAATCCATTTTTTACTCACTTAATTTCAATATTGCATAAGTCAACATAGCTGTTTTGGTCGATAATATCGTCCGAAATGGCTAATTTAATCGGTGTATCACCCAAAATCATAGATGCTTTTAACTTGTAAGCACCCTTTTTGACATCACCAAAATCGAGGTTGCAATCGCAAACAGTAATTGTGTGCGGCATAAACAGGCGGTTATCAAAATTAGTGGCAGTTGCTTCATATTCGCCATATTCACCCAAGAGCTTGAATTTCAAATCAAACTTTTTATAAGCAGGTGCTGAACCGATATTTTCAAAAAAGCATCTTACATTAAAATTACCGCTACTAATATTTTCATCAACTTTGATCGAATTGAGGCAATACCAGTATCCGAGCTTATTACCCATTATAACGGCAAGTTCTTTGTTTTCGCTCAGCCATTGTCTAGGGAATCCATGAAATCCGGCATAGGTTGCGTGAGCACCTTCGCAAGCAGCTAAGAAGGGCCAACCCTCGTTATAGACGCCCTCTTTTTTGGTCGTGCCGTAATGTTCAAGCTCCAAAATTGTCGGAAAATGACGCCAAGCACGGTCAAAAATTTCACCCGAGCGCAAGGTGTCAAATCCGTATTTCATAGCAAACCATTTAACGCTAACGCCATCGTCGCGAATGGTAATATTATTGTTGATAATATAATTGAGCAGTTTGTCATTACACTCGGTGTCAACACGGCTACCAATTATATCGTCGCTAACGGCAAGTTGTGAAGTATAGTTGCGCAAATAAATATCAATATGTTCCTTTAAGGTTTCAAAGGGCCAATCCTTTTTACTCGAACAGCAACAATGTCCCTCTCCCCAATCGCCGTAGCTACCGATGTCTATGTAAATAACGTCGTCCCTTTTGTCATATCTTTCGGCAAATGCCTTATGAAATTTTTCGAGCTTTTCAAGAAAAATTTTATCGCTGTATTCGGGCTCAAAATAGCCGTTAACCATTCGTCCCTCAGCGCCCAAATCGAATACCCATTTCGGCGTTGCATAAGGTAAATCGTCGTCGGTTTCCTTGCATGTTATACGGAAGGCAAAACGATACTTGTCCTCATAACGTCGAATAATTTTATCAATAATTTCCCAGTTATATTCATTTTCCTTCGGCTCGAGAAATGCCCACGCGAGTCGCATATAAATATGGTCAAGAAACGGAAAATCCTCGAGCATATCATCTTCACGAAGCTTGTAGCCGTAATTTAAAAGCTGATTATCATAAAAATGAATATACCAACCCTTGTCAGGATTTTCGCAAAGCTTGTTTTCGTCACGTTTATTTTTTAAATCTATAAGCGGCATAATATTTACCTCACGTGTTTATAAATATTCCCTGTCAATGTTTATTACGCATACAAAGGTAGTGTCAATTTCGCTAAGCTTCGACTGAATCGCGTCAATCATTTCGCGGTCACTCATTTCTACCTCGTACGGTTTAACGATGTCAAAAATGATATTTACCCTTTTTTCACCGTCAACAATTCTCAAATCGTGATAGTGCAAACGATTATCAATCAAAGGTAGGATTTCATTCAAAACAGACGCGATAGCGTTTCTCTTTTCACATTCGGTTGCAATCGGGTCCATATGTATAACAAGCTCGACCCCAGTTTTTTCAAGAACGTCCTTTTCACAAGCATCTATTATTTCGTGACAGCTTATTACGTCGACTGTATCGGGTACCTCTACGTGAAGCGAGGCAAAGCATCGACCGGGACCATAATCGTGAATAATAAGATCGTGCATTCCTACGAACGCGTCATTTTCTAAAACCGCTGATTTAATTTCGCTAACCAGCTCGGGCTCGGGCTGAGTGCCTAAAAGCGGACTAAGCATCTCCTTAGCAGTAGAAAATCCACCGTACATAATAAATATCGCTACAAGCACACCAACATACCCGTCTAAATTGAGGCCAAAAAACATACTGATAAGCGATGTTAGCAAAACAGCTGAAGTTGCCACAACGTCGTTTATAGAATCCTTTGCAGTTGCTTTTAACGCAGTTGAATTGATTATGTCTCCAAGCTTATTGTTAAAAAGGCCGAGCCAAAACTTTACCAATATTGAGAGAACAAGTACAACAAGAGTAACTGCATTTACGTAAATATCCTCAGGGTTAAAAATCTTTTCAATCGATGAGGTAAGCAACTCAAAGCCGACAACGATAATAACTACCGAAACGATAAATGCCGACATATACTCCATTCGACCGTGACCGAAGGGGTGATCCTTGTCGGGCGATTTTGACGCAAGCTTAAATCCGAGCAGGGTTACGACCGACGAGCCCATATCCGAAAGGTTATTAAACGCATCGGCGGTAATAGCAATACTACCCGAAAGGATACCTGCAACAAGCTTTATCGTGAACAGTATCAAATTGCAGGCAATTCCAACCAAGCCGCCTAAATTACCGTAGCTTTTGCGAACGTTTTTATCCTTAATATCATCGCTGTTTTTTATAAAAAGATTGATAAGCAATTTTGTCATATAAATTCACTACCGATTAAAATTTAGAACCTTTTGACCCCTTTGAGCCGAATGAGCCAACACCATCGAGAATATTGGTATCGTAGGTGAACATAAGCTGCTTTTTAGCTCTGTCACGTTTGAATCCGAGGGCTATCATATCGTCGAGAAGTTCCTTATACTTTTTGCCAGTAGCTTCCCAAAGATAGAATGCAAGCGATCCGGGGATAGTATTCGCTTCATTAACATATACCCTGTCATTATCGGCAGTATCAAGCAAAAAGTCAATACGAACAACGCCGTTACAGCCAACCGCCTTAAACGACCTACAAGCATAATCCTTGATTTCGGCTGCCTTTTCAGACGAAATATCAGCGGGAAGCTTACGCTTCAAGGTCTGCATTCCCTTTGACGATGATGAGTCACTAATATACTTATCCTTATACGAAAGGATGTCGCCAGTCATAACCGGCTCTTCACACTCGGACGCATTGCATTCATCCATATCACCGAGTACCGAGCAGTTGATTTCTCTGAGCGAGGTTACCGCACGTTCAACAAGTATTTTTTGAGCAAATGACGTTGCAAGGTCAACCGCTTCTTCGAGCGAGCGTCTATCCTTTGCCTTGCTAATACCGACAGATGAACCAAGGTTAGCCGGCTTTACGATTACGGGATAGCTAAACGCTGACTCAATTTTTTCGATAATATTATCCTTATCGGTAGCCCATTCCTTACCAAAAAATGTAACGTAAGGCAAAACTGGAATTCCTGCCGCGCTTAAAACATCCTTGAATATTGCCTTATCCATTCCAACAGCGGCTGACAAAATGTCACAGCCAACGTAAGGAACACCCAAAAGCTCGAACCAACCCGAAAGTGCTCCGTCCTCAACGTTTGTTCCATGAACAATCGGGAATGCAATATCAAATGAATTTATCGGTTTTCTGCGACCGAAACCGCCTTTTTTCGAATAAATGCAAACAGTATCTCCGTCGCGAGTAATCATAACATCCTCAAACTCATCCTTGAGCGTAGCAAGTGACGGTCTGCGGAAGGTTTCGATGTCACCAAGCTTTTCGCCATAAAGCATAGCGCCGTCTTTTGTAATATAAATCGGGATTATTTCGTATTTTTCCTTATCCATGCTGTGCATGGCCTGAACTGCGGAAATAATCGAAACTTCGTGTTCAACCGAAACTCCGCCAAAAAATACAGCAACTTTTGTTTTCATTTTATATAGCCCCTTTTCTTATTTTGCATAATTATCAGGTAAATCATTTTCAAATAAAACTGCGTAATTCGAGTCAAGCATATTCTGCATGATCGCAACCGCATCCTTGAAAGATGCTACGACGTGAACGTGATTTTTATCAAAATCGGTTGTAGCAATTGCATCGGTCATCGGCTTTGACCTTTCCTTACCGACGAGGATGATTTCGTCGCAATATTTGGTACACTGAAGCCCCAAATCATAGTTGCACTGATATTCTCTTTCACCAAGTTCAACCAATCCCGGCGTAACAATCACCTTTTTCATTCCATCAAATGAGCCGAGAACTCGCACCGCTTCCATACATCCCTCGGGATTGGCGTTATACGCATCGTCAATCAAGGTTGCGCCTTTTATAAAGGGTTTCAGCTGTAATCTGTGCTCGGTTTGTTCGAGCTTCGACACGGCAAAAATAATATCGCGTTCAGCAATTCCTAGCTCGAGCGCAATCGCAACCGCACCCGTAATGTTGATTACGTTGTGCATTCCAAGCAACTTTGTCGATACAGTAATTCGATTATCATTATAGACAACGTCAAATTTCGTGCCCGTAGGTCCACATGAGATATTTTCGGCTCTGTAACCGCTACCTGAATTGGTACCATAGGTCACCGAATCGTATTCTCCGCTTTTTTCATTAATGTAACTATTATCGGTAGAAAGATATACCTTGCCGCCTTTTTTCTTTACCGAATCGGCAAGCTCAAACTTTGTCTTTACAATATTTTCAACAGACTTAAATGTGTTGAGATGCTGGGGACCGACAGAGGTTATCATCGCAATATCCGGCTTTACAATTCGGCAAATTTCATCGATGTCTCCGACGTTTTTTGCGCCCATTTCGCAAACAAAAATTTCGGTTTGCGGCTTCATATATTCCCTGATTGTTCTAACTACTCCCATCGGAGTGTTGAAACTACCCGGCGTAAAGCAGACATTGTACTTTTCGTTTAAAATTCGTGCTAAAATGTGCTTTGTGCTTGTTTTTCCGTAGCTACCGGTAATACCGATAATTTTCATATCATCAAGTGAGCTAAGCTTTTTCTTTGCGTCGCCAATGTACCACAGTTTAACAAGGTTTTCGATCGGCGCATTGATTAAATTAACCGAAACGGCAACAATCCCCGGGAAATAGAAAAGCGCAAGAACTGCTATCAGCAGATAGCTTGCAACATTCTCAAAAATGAATGCACAGACGCATAATGCCGCAAAAATAATCACTGCCGTGAAATACATTCTCTTTACCCTTGCGGTAAAAACAAGTGGCTTGATTGCCTTTTTCTGAAATGAAAAGGTGTGCATAATTTTAATAAACGCAAGCACGCAGACTATTGAAAGCACAAGCCAGTCAATCTTAATAAACGAACACGAAATCACGAACAAAAAGAATGAAAAAATCGTTTTAAATCCGATATTCTCCTTTGCCCACGATAAATAACGTGAGTTAAAATACGAATTCTGTTGCAACATATGAAGCTGACGTGTCAGCGCAAACATACCTGCAACCGCCGCGATTACAATTGAAATAAGTGTAAGCATTTACTTATCCCCCAAAGAAACTGTTTAATATTGCATGAACCTCATAGGGCCGTTCAACAAATGAAAAATGTCCGACTCCTTTAATTACGCAGAGTCCCGAATCCTTGATTTTACTCTCCATAATATGTGCATCACGAATCGGTGTTGCCGTATCGTTTTCGCCCCAAATGAGTAATGTTGGAGCTGTAATTTTGTCCATATAAGGCACCAAATCCTCGTTAACTACCTTTACCAAGGTTTGACGGAGTACAGGCGGAGCGCTATTATAATCAGCCGAGCCGAAATAACCGCGTGCCTTGTTAAGCGCATTCTCGGAATAGTTTCGTATAATGGGCAGTTGTAAAAACCATTTAACCGTCTTGAATGAAGCAACCTTTATTTTTGATTTTAACGAACGCTTTGGTAAAACACCGGCGCTGTCAATTAAAACGATCTTTTTCGGACTAATTCGACCGGTACCCGAAAGCTTTATTATTACTCGCCCGCCAAATGAATGACCAATGATGATATAGTTTTTTAAACCAAGTCGTTCTATAAATTCAAGCGTAATCTTGCAATATCTTTCGACATTCCACGGCTCGCTAATCATGTCACTTTTTCCAAAACCGGGAAAATCGAGCGAAATCATTCGAAATTTATCGCAAAACGCCTTTGTCATAAGGTTATATGCATCGCAAGAGGAACCCCACCCGTGAAGCATTAAAACAGGAGTACCCTCGCCGACATCATTGTAATTTATGTTGATACCATCAATTATAAACTGCAATTAAAACATCTTCCTTTATATAAAATCAATATATTATAACAAATATAAATATAAATATAAAGAGAAAATTACACGTAATACAGAAAAAACCATAAAAAATTTTAAAAAAGCTATTCCAATTCATAAAACTATGTGATATAATCGTTATAATATAAAATAAGTTCATAAGAACCCAAGGAGAGATAATATGTCTGCAAAATATATACCAGGGACTAATTTACCCTTAAATAATGAAACTTCAATGATGTTTTCTAATATCGACGTGCTTTTTTCAGCGGCAAAGGGACTCAGTCTTTCACAAGTTACGTCAATTTCCGGTCTCCCCGCTTCAACTGTGCAAAATTGGGTTAAACGCGGCTGGATAAAGGTCACAAACGGCAAAAAATATGAGGAAACATCATTTTCACGTATTCTTATTATCAACAT
>JAFOCH010000028.1 GCA_017381395.1 Clostridia bacterium | reverse complement strand
TTCAAATCAGGCGCAGGCCGCCACTTACGTTAAACCGAATAAGAAAAAATCGGTGAAGCACGGAGCTTATGCGCTGGTCATTTCGGCGGTGTTCGTTGCAATCGTTATCGGACTCAACGTAGCGGCATCCGCCCTTTCCGAAGCATATCCCCTCACCCTCGACCTTACCAAAGATAAGGATTATTCGATTAGCGAGGAAAATCTCGCCTATATCGAAAAGATTTCACGCGACGTTAACATCACCGTTTGCGCTGACAAGAAGGAATACAGCGACGGCACTTATGCAAGTCTCATTTCGTCAAACGGAATATTCGATATTTCAAATGGTTCCTTCTTTCAGCAGACCGAGCTTCTGCTCAAGGAATACGAAGTAAGAAGCGACAAGGTTAAGGTTCAGTACATTGACCCACAGAGTACCGAGTTTTCGGCCTATTCGTCAAAGTACCCCTCAGAAACCTTCTCGACGGGTGACATTCTCATCGAGTGCGAATTTGAGCTTGACGGAAAGAAGATTAAGCACTACCGTCATCTCAATGCATTCGACCTTTATACCATCGAAAGCACTCAGCAGAGTCAGGAATATTATCAGTATTACTACTATGGCTACTCGTATATTCTTCACGAGTCAAAGGTAGAAACAGCTGTAACCTCGTCAATTTACTCGGTTACATCGGACAAAACATTTGAGGTTGCACTTATCACTGCCAACGGTGGTCAAAAGGTTGATGCGCTTCAAAACGTTATGGAGGCAAACAACTACTCCTTCACCGAAATCGACAGCTTGGTTACAAAGAATATTCCCGAAAACACCGACCTCATTATAATCGCCGCTCCGACAATGGACTATTCCGAAAACGAGCTGAAAAAGCTTGACGAATTCCTCGATTTAGAGGGCAACAGAGGCAAAAACATCATTTATATCCCCGATGCAACAACTCAGGGCGAAAATCTGCCCAACCTGACCGCATTCGCAGGTGAATGGGGATTCAAGGTACACAACGGCTTTGCTTTTGCTACCGATGACAGCACCTACTATTACTCACCGACTATCCTCATGGGTACAGCAGAGGAATCCGAATACCTGGGCGGTCTGGGCGACACCGAATATTTATACATCGCCAATGCTTATACCGCTATCAGCGTCGGCTTTAACGAAAGTGAAAAGAGAAAGACCGAAAACATCATTTCGTTGCCCGAGTCAGCGGTTGTTTGGCCGGTCGACGCAGACAAACTTTGGTCACCCGAAACCGCCGAGGAAAAGGGTCCCTTTACCGCTGTAGGTGTTGCGTCCGACGTAAGCTACGACGAAGAATACAATCCCAGATATTCGCGCATGATGATTATTGCCGGTATGGATTATATCAGCTCCAGCTTTAACAACGAAGCATCGGTAGGAAACCTTAAAGCAATCCTTTCGGCAGTAAACCACATGTACGATATAAAGGGTGAAACCATCTCGTTCGACCCGAGAACACTGAACTATGACACATTCGAGGTAAGCGGAAACACAGCAACCTTTATGTACATTATATTTGTAGGTATTATTCCGCTTGCAATTCTCCTCGCATGCATCTTTATCTGTGTCAGAAGGAGACACCTGTAATGGATAACGAAAACAAAATATTGCCCGACGCAGAAAACGAAACGAGCAAAGAACGCGGCTTTAAACGCGATAAAATCGAGGTTGACGAAGCCCTTTTTGAAAACTCGACTGTTTTCTGCGCATCGGAGGAAAAGAAGAAAAAGGGCCGTCTTTCCCCTATTAAAAAGGGGCTCATTTCGGTTGGCTCACTTGCCCTTTTGACCGCGATTGTGCTTGTAGTAGTGATGTTTGTTTTGCCCAAGGATAATGACGCTACGGTGGACAGCTCGTCAACCGAATCAAAGGCAACGTCATTCTCGGTAATGAATATCGAAAAGGACAAAATAAGCCAGGTGACCATCGAGAATGAAAACTCGACATTCACCGTTTTGCCCGAAAAAGTAAAGGCAGAGGACGGAAGCGACGCATATAAATGGCTGGTCAAGGGATACGAGGACATCGACTTTACCACCCCCGAATATATGGTTAGCGCCGTAACGGAAATTACCGCCCTCAAAAAGTTTAAAATCGACGCAGAAGCCGAAACCGAACCGAGCTGCAATAGCTCGGAGGGTGAAGAGGAAAATGACGAGTACGGCTTTTTATCCCCGTACGCCAAGCTGACCGTTTCGCTCACCGACAATACCGAATATATGGTTACTGTCGGCGGTGTTTCTCCCGATAAATCGGGCAGATACATTATGCTTGACGGCGAAGGCGACATCGACGAGCTTGAGGGATACGCCTATCTCATTAACACGTCGGTTATCAGCTGTGTTGGAAACAGCTTGGAGAGCTGTGTAAATATGGCAAGTTCTCCTTCATTTGCCGCCGCAAGTGAGGATGACCCCTACTTTGAGGAAGGAAGTTTAACCTCATTTGACCACATCTATATTGACGGCAGATTGCATAAAAAACGCATCAAAATCATTTGCCCGTCGGATGACCTTTCGCTGCTCAGCTATATGATTGAAGAGCCGGACGACCAGGCGGCAAATGACGAAAACGTAAACGCTATTTTAGCCCTTACAAGCGGCGTTTATAATAGCGGTGCATACGTCCTTAATTATAAAAACAGCGACCTCAAGGAATACGGACTCGACAACCCGTACGTTACCTATAACATTAAAGCAGGTAAAAATCTGCTTAATATCAAGATTGGTGACAAAAACGATGATGGCTACTATGGCTTTATCGTTTCGTATTCGGTTGACGGCGGAAAGACAATGCACAGCAAGGACATTATTTACAAGCTCGACTCGTACAGCCACGAATTCGTCGAATACAAGGCAAGTGACATTTACTTTGAAAAGCTGTTTATTGAATACATTAAATACGTTGACAGCTTGACGGTTACCGTCGGCGGCAAGGAAACAAAATTCACCCTCAATCACGATGAAAAGAATGCCGCTATCTTTACCGTAACCACCAACGAAGGCAAAGAAATTGACGATGACGAATTCTGTTACTATTACGCTAGACTGCTTTATTTATCGGCGCTCGAAAACGCGGACGAAACATATACACCGAGCGGTGACAGCGTAATCGGCTTTAAACTGACCTACACCACCGAAGGAAAAGACGCCGACGAAATTTCAATCTATCCGTATGAAAAGAATGTTCGTCGTCATATTTTCAGACTAAACGGAAAAGGTACAGCTCTGGTCAGCAGTACGCTCGTAAATGACCTTATTGACTGTCTGACTCCCCTCAAAAACGGAGAAAAAATCGGCAACAAATACGCTAATTAAAGTAATTAAGATATTTTTACCGACATAAATCGATAATCAAAACCACCAGCTTAGCTGGTGGTTTGCACTGCCCCTATAAGGGGCTGTCACTGGCCGCGCTTGTAAGCGCGCTGAACGGTTTGCCAACCGCATCCGTTTCTCTGGCAGCCCCTAAAGGGGCTTTTTTATTTACCTTTGTTCACCGGCTCACCCGTAAACGGGTCTATATATTCCTTGAGCGTTATCTGATCTGCTATTGCATCTTCCTGTAACTGGCGTTGGATATATTCTTGGATTTTCTTTGCGTTCTTTCCTACTGTATCCACATAATATCCTCTACACCAAAAATGTCGATTCCCATACTTATACTTCAAATTTGCATGTCGATCGAATATAATTAGTGAACTTTTACCTTTAAGATAGCCCATTACTTCTGATACACTATATTTCGGCGGTATGTGTATGAGCATATGCACATGATCTTTGCATAGTTCTGCTTCGATAATTTCTATACCTTTTCTTTCACATAATTCGCGTAATATTTTTCCAATATCTGCACGTATTCTGCCATATATTACTTGCCTGCGAAATTTCGGTGCAAAAACTATGTGATATTTGCATTCCCGTGT
>JAFOCH010000027.1 GCA_017381395.1 Clostridia bacterium | reverse complement strand
GGCCTTACCACTCTTGAACTCGGTTTCAGCGTCTGTACCTGTCTTTGATGCGAGTTCGGTGGGCTTGCAGGTTGCATAGTTGATATAGAGATCCCAAATCTTCTTATAATTTTCGAGATAGGTGCCCTTTATAGCGTCTGTTTTGCCGATTCCGTCAGCAAGATATTCGTAGTAGATAGCCATGTTGGCAAGGTGAGTCTTAAATCTCCAGTCGGATGATGAATCCATACCTGCAGAAGTGAATGCACCGTCAACACCGATGTCAGCCTTGTGTGCCTGAATTTCGGAAACCACTGTCGAAAGAGCGTCGAAGTTATTGAGCTTATCGATCGACTTGATTGTCGACCAATCAGCCTCGAAGTACTTCTGAAGTATGGTCTTGTTATAAATGATACCGTATGTTTCGATAACGTAAGCGATACCATAAACTTCACCGTTTGCACCCTTAAGTGCGAAATCGTCACTCTTTAATTCCTTGTAAACGTCACTCTTTGAAAGGTCGTAGCAGTAATCCTGCCAGTTTGCAAGACCAACAGGTCCGTTAACCTGGAAGAGTGTGGGCGGGTCACTCTTATCCATCTCGGCTGTAAGAGTGGATTCGTATGTGCCTTCTGCTGCGGTTACAACCGTTGTTTTAATGCCGGTTGCTTCCTGATACTTTTTGGCAAGTGCCTGCCACTGTGCGTCCTGCTCAGGTTTAAAGTTTAAATAAAACACCGAGCCGGCTTCTGCTGTTGAATCGCCCGAGCCGCACGAAGCGAAGCACAATGCAACAAGCATTACTGCCAAAACCAATGAAAGAATTCTTCGCATAAATATAATCCTCCTGACACTACTGCATTTTTTCGCAGTATGTAATATTTTTCGTGGAGTTCTCTCTCCACATCGTCATTTTAACATATTTGCTTTAAAGTTTCAAGATTGTTTAAAACATTTGTTAAAATTTAACAAATGTTGTGCGCGAAAAGGTGCATAATATACTAATTTGTCCGCTAATGGCGTACAGTTAATATCGTTTTAAAGCACAATTTTACATCTTTTACATAAATTGCTATAACGGTTTTAGAAAACAGCAAGCAATACTCACAAATAAATTCTAACTTATAACCAAAACTATTATGGTCCTTTTAATTAAAAAATATTCGAATATTATTTATTCTTATTTGACATAACGCATTTAATATGGTAAAATTTTAAATTATAAAAAATAGTTATAATGTATAAATATGTAGCCAGTTAGGAGATAATGATTATGAAGAGAGATTTGATTAGCGGCATTTATGCCGCTGCTTCCAAATTCGATTCAAAAGAGGTTACTGTCGGCGGTTGGATCCGTTCGCTTCGCGATTCAAAGGCATTCGGCTTTATCGACCTCAATGACGGAAGCTGCTTTAAAGGTGTTCAAATCGTCTTTGAACGTGACAAAATTGCTAACTATGACGATATTGCAAAGCTCAACGTCGGCTCGGCCGTTGTTGTAAAGGGTACTGTTATCCTCACTCCCGAAAATAAGCAGCCGTTTGAAATCAAGGCAATCGAAATTGAGGTTGAGGGCGAATCGACGTCCGACTATCCCCTGCAGAAAAAGCGTCATACGGTTGAATATCTGCGCGAACAAGCGTATTTGAGACCGAGAACAAACCTTTTCTCAGCCGTTTTCAGAGTCAGAAGTGAAATCGCTTTTGCAATTCACAAATTCTTTAACGACCGCGGATTCGTTTATGTTCACACACCGATTATCACCGGCTCGGACGCCGAAGGTGCAGGCGAAATGTTCCGCGTAACCACCCTCGACCAGAACAATCTGCCCAAAAACGAGGACGGAAGCGTTGACTGGTCACAGGACTTCTTTGGAAAGAGCGCCAACCTCACCGTTTCGGGTCAGCTCGAAGGTGAAACCTTTGCCATGGCATTTGGTAACATTTACACCTTTGGTCCCACATTCCGCGCCGAAAACTCTAACACAGCTCGTCACGCAGCTGAATTCTGGATGATCGAGCCGGAAATTGCTTTTGCCGACCTAAATGACAATATGCAGCTTGCTTGGGACATGATTAAGCACATTATCAACCACGTTTTAGATAACTGCAAACAGGAACTCGAATTCCTCAACAGCTTTGTGGATAAGACACTTTTAGATCGTCTTACCACCCTCGCAGCCGCCGATTATCAAAAGGTTACCTACACCGAAGCTGTTGACCTGCTGAAAAAGAGCGGTGCAGAATTTAAGTATCCCGTTGAGTGGGGTTGCGACCTCCAAACAGAGCACGAAAGATACCTCACCGAGCATATTTATGGCAAGCCGGTATTCGTAATCGACTATCCGAAGGAAATCAAGTCCTTCTATATGCGACTCAACGACGACGGAAAGACCGTTGCAGCGATGGATCTTCTCGTTCCGGGCGTTGGTGAAATCATCGGCGGCAGTCAGCGTGAAGAGCGCCTCGACATTTTGCTCGACCGAATGAAAGAATGCAACCTTAACGAAGAGGATTACTGGTGGTACGTAAACCTGCGCAGATACGGCGGCACAAAGCACGCCGGCTACGGTCTCGGCTTCGAGAGAATCGTTATGTACCTCACAGGTGTATCAAATATCCGCGATGTTATCCCCTATCCGAGAACGGTCGGAAACGCAGAGTATTAAAACTATTAAAGCCGTACCGTTTGAAATAAAACGATACGAATTACTTTTTCGCAGGTGAAGTTAAAAATGAATACAAAAAATCTCAAAAAAATAATAATTGCCGCCATGTTCTCGGCGGTTATTGCCGTTGCGACCATGATAATACGAATTCCGTCGCCAACCGGTTACGTCAATTTCGGAGACTGCTTCGTGCTTATCGCGGGATGGCTGCTTGGTCCGTTTGGAATTCTTGCCGCCGCCATTGGTTCAGCATTGGCAGACTTTTTATCCTCGTACACGATTTACATTATCCCGACGTTTATTATAAAGGGATGCATGGCTCTGTGCGCATGGACATTATTCAAAGCAATTTCAAATGGTGGCAAAAAGCGTATTGCTGCCTCGTATATCACAAGCGCAGTTATTGCTGAAATAATTATGGTATCCGGATATTTTATCTTTGAGGCGATTTTCTTTAACCCGATGTTAGCCGTTCAAAGTGTTTTAGGAAACGTATTCCAAGGGCTGACCGGCATTCTGGCAGGAACGCTTTTGATCGGCGCAATAAAAAAACAGAACATACATATTATATAACAAAAACCGCCCTGACTTAGTCAGGGCGATTTTTTCATTTTTTAATATCCTAACAAAACAGCTTTATATACAGCAAGCACTTCCCTTGCCCAATAGCCCAACGAAACGTACGGATATGTTGCGCAACCTATCGAATAAGCGGAAAGTCCATTTTTCTCAGCAAAAATTTCAGCACGAAGCTGATGAAAATTATCTGATGCTATGGCAACATTGGTTGATAATCCGTTTTTTGCTATTATTTCGGCGCTGTATTGAATATTTTCAGCAGTTGTAGTCGATTTTTCTTCAAGATATATTCTATCGGGTGAAATGCCATTTTGGGTTAAGAAATTGTAAATTGCCTGTGCTTCACTGATGTTCTCACCTTTTCCCTGACCTCCCGATGCTACGCAAACAGCTTCGGGATTTTCATTTAGATATTCAAGGGCTGACAATGACCGGTCATATAACATTTTTGACGGAGTTTCGCCATTCACCTTACAGCCGAGAACAATGACCGTAGCATTTTCAGGCGGCGCATTCAGCGCAGACGATACCATAAAAACAAGCGGAACAATAATAACCGCCATTCCAATAGCAAAAGCGGAGCAAAATCCACCAAATATGATTTTATGCTCGACAGCAAAATTCTTAACCTTTTCCCACATGAGCAAAACAGCGGCAAGAAAAATCAAAATCAATGCCGGATATGCCATTCCTATATGTAAAATGCCGCTGCAAATCGGTAACATAAACCAAACGGCTAACAACATAAACACAACTGCAAATAAGTTTCGTTTCATTTTAACATCCCCCTAACAAGAGTATAACAAAAGCTCCCCGCACAAACAAGTGCAAGGAGCTAAAAATTAATATTATTTACTACTTGCTTATAAGAGCAAGTGTGTCGCGTGCGATTACGAGCTCCTCGTTGGTCGGGATTACATAAACTGCAACCTTTGAATTGTCGGTCGAAATTTTTACTATGTTTGACTGACGGAGGGTCTTTTCGTTGATTTCGCGGTCGATTTCGATGCCGAAATATTCCATATTCGAGCAAACCTCTTCGCGAAGGTGTGTATTGTTTTCACCAAGGCCGGCGGTAAATACGATTGCATCAAGGCCGTTCATTTCGGCAGCGTAAGAGCCGATGTACTTCTTAACATCCTGGATCAAGATGTCAACGGCAAGCTTTGACTTTTCGTAATGAGGATTTGACGGGCCTGCGGCAATAGCGTCCTCGAGATCACGTGAGTCGGATGAGTAGCCGGAGGTTACACCAAGGAAACCGCACTTCTTATTCATAAAGTTGCTCATTTCGTCGGGAGTGAAGCCCTCTTTTTCCATAATAAAGGTTACAACAGCGGGGTCAACGTCACCGCAACGGGTACCCATTTCGACACCTGCGAGGGGTGTGAAGCCCATTGTAGTATCAATAACCTTTCCGTCCTTAACAGCAGAAATTGATGAGCCGTTTCCGAGATGGCAGGTAACAATCTTTGTTCCCTCGACCTTTCCGAGAATGTCGGTCATAACGCCCGAAACAAAGCGGTGTGAAGTTCCATGGAAGCCGTAACGACGAATCTTATACTTTTCGTACATTTCGTAAGGAATCGGATACATATATGATTTTGCGGGCATGGTCTGATGGAATGCGGTATCGAATACAACAACCTGGGGTACTTCGTTACCGAGGCATTCGATACAAGCGCGGATACCCTGAACGTGTGCCTTGTTATGAAGGGGTGCAAGCTCGGCGAGATTATAAATATCCTCGATAACCTTTTCGTCAACGATAACCGAGCGGTCGAATATTGAGCCACCCTGAACGACACGGTGACCTACTGCCGAAATTTCGCTCATTGACTCGATTACACCGTATTCCTTGCTTGTGAGAGCGTCAACTACACAGTTGAAAGCAACTGTATGGTTCGGCATAGGAATATCGGCTGAATACTTTCTATCGTCAAAAGTTTTGTGGCTGATTGCACCGGTGTCACCGATACGCTCACAGATACCCTTTGCGATAACAGTTTCGTCCTTCATGTCGATAAGCTGATATTTGAGTGATGAGCTACCGGCATTTACAACCAAAATCTTCATTTTTTACATTTCCTCCATATTAACTTTTAGATTTCACTTGAAGTATTGCGAAAAATAAGGTAAAATCTATATTATTCACATAATATGTATTTTAATATATATTACCGAATTTTTCAAGTATTATTTATTGGAGGATAAATCGGTGAAGATTGCCGCTGTTATTGCTGAATACAATCCCTTTCACCT
>JAFOCH010000026.1 GCA_017381395.1 Clostridia bacterium | reverse complement strand
TGACCCGCGGTAACGCCAAGCTGCTGCTCGTAGCTGTACGGATAAATCATCGGTACAAAGGTAGCAATCAGAACGATGAGAACAACTATGATAAGGCAGGCCATAGCCAGCTTGTTTTTAGCCAGGCGACGCATACCGTCCTTAAAGAAGGTGGTGCTCTCTCTCATTCTCTGTTGTAAAAATTTTTCCTCGTCGGTTGCCTTTTCAAATTTTGACAGGTCGAGCTGAAGCGACAGAGGGTTCTTTTTCGGTAATGAAGTTGTATTCTTTTTCATATCAAAAACCCCCTTTTTTACGAAAGATCCACGCGAGGATCAAAGATTTTGTAAGCGATGTCGGATAAAAGCGTCATAATAACCATGAGTGCGGCGAGGAATATGGTGGTACCCATAACCATCGGATAGTCGCGGTTGATTATGCTCGAGAAAAAGTAGTTGCCGATGCCGGGAACCGAGAAAATACTTTCTACTACCAAGCTACCCGTCAGAATGTAGGCAATCATCGGTCCTACGTAGGTGATAACGGGAGTAACCGCATTCTTTAACGAATGCTTGAATATAACCTTAATGGGCGAAACACCCTTTGCTCTGGCGGTGCGGATATAGTCCTGACCGAGAACGTCGAGCATACTCGAACGGGTGAGTCGGGTGATGTACGCCATGGGATATAAGCTCAGCGAAATTACAGGCAAAACGAGTCCTGCCGATGTCGAGCCGTTTGGCGGGAATATCGGTACCCATACGCAGAAGGCAAGCAGTAACAATGTCGCAATAACAAAGGAGGGCATTGCAACGCTACCTGTCGAGAGGAACATTATAAGCTTGTCAATCCATTTATTGTGGAATACGGCGGCAAGTGATCCGAGGGTAAGACCGATAATAATAGCGAGTCCTGCCGCTTCCAGACCGAGCATACCGCTTGTCTTAAATCCTTCTAAAATCAGGTCGGTAACTGTGCGTCCGCGATTCTTTATCGAGGGACCGAAATCGAATTTAGCAACGCCCGAAAGATAAGTTCCGTACTGCTCCAAAACGGGCTTGTCCAGTCCGTATTTAGCTTCGAGCTGTGCGGTAACGGCGGGACTTGGCGATTTTTCGCTCAGGAACGGGCCGCCCGGGATTGCCTTCATAGCAAAAAATGTGATTGTGATAACAAGAAATACTGTAAACAACGCCAAAAGCGTACGCTTTACAATATAAAATGCTAGTTTGGAATTCAAAACCTTCATCTCCTTAGTAATGGGTAAAATGCTAAAAAACAATATTTTCGCCTGAGGTCAGGCGGTAAATTACTGTATTTAATGAATTATAACACATAATCGTTAAAAAAGAAACAATTATTTCAAATTTAACTAAAATTGACGAAAAAAAGCTGCTGATTTGGTAAAAATATCAAAGAATAATTAGTTTTTTGTCACTTTTGGTAAGATTTTCGCAACCGTTTTCGGTAACGTAAAGCATATCCTCGATGCGTACGCCAAATTCGTTTTCGATATAAATGCCCGGTTCGTTGGTGAGAATCATTCCCGGACGGAGAATGGCATCGCAGCGGGTATTGAAGCAGGGATTTTCGTGAATTTCGATGCCTACGCTGTGACCGAGTCCGTGACCGAAGCAGCCCTCATACCCCGCAGAATAGATAATATCACGTGCAATCTTGTCAATATCCTTGCAAACGGCACCTGCCTTAACCGCCTTTTCAGCGGCAAGCTGTGCGTGTAAAACTGTGTCGTATACGTTCCTTTGCTTTTCCGAAACAGAGCCGACTGCAACCGTCCTCGTCATGTCCGAGTGGTATCCGCCGCAAACCGCACCAAAGTCCATTGTGATAAAGTCGCCCTTTTCGACCTTTTTGTCGGTTGGTACGCCGTGAGGAAGTGACGAATTCTTTCCCGAAACGACGATAAAGTCAAAGGAAACTCCTTCGCTGCCGAGTCGTCGCATATAGAACTCCATATCCAGCATAATGTCGCGCTCGGTACGACCCTGCTTAATTCTTTCGAGAATGTACGAAAATGTATCGTCGGTCATTTTTTGCGCCGATTTGATATATTCGAGCTCCTTTGCCGTTTTTATGGCTCGCATATCCTCGGTCAATTTATCAAACTTATCGTCGGTGACTATCTCGATTCCGGTCAAAGCGGCTTTGAGGGCAGAGAGTCGGCTGACCGAGGTGGAATATGTTTCGATAAAAATGGTTTTTATCTCATTTTTTTCACAAAGCTCGCGAATTTCCTCGTCGGTGCGACTGCTGAGCATAACGGTACAGTCGGTGACGGTCGCCTTTGCCTTTTCGACGTAGCGAAAATCTATTAAAAAATACGCCTCGTTCTTTGTAATCAAAACGGCACCTGCGCTTGATTCAAAGCCGGTGTAATAAAAGCGATTTTTATCGCTCGAAACCAAAAAAGCCGCGTCGGCAGAAAGCTCGTTTTGTATTTTTGTAATTCTTTCTCTGATCATATATAGTTCTCCTATATAAATTTATTTCATATTATAACAAAATTTATTATATATTGCAAGTTGCTGAAAAAATTGTGCCAACCGCCAATATTCACCACAATTAACCCTGTCAACAGCAAAAAAAGAGTGTGGAATTTTCCACACTCTTTTTAAAAAATCAAATAACCTCAATTTTTATCAGATTGGTGTTACCCGATTCACCCGTTGTCACGCCGCCGGTGATAACAATTTTGTCCTCGGGTTTCAGTTTCAGTTCCTTTTCTGCAATTTTTTTCGCGGTGTAGAAAAGGACGTCGGTGGAGCTAAATTTTTCGCAAATGGCGGGAATAACGCCCCACGAAAGAGCAAGCTTTCTCCAGGTCGTTTCGTCGGTGGTCAGACCGATTATATCGACGGGGGAACGAAATCGCGAAACCATTCGTGCCGTCATACCCGAAAGCGAGCAAGCAACGATTGCTACAGCGTCGATGTCGATTGCCATTCCGCAGGTAGCGTGAGAAATTGCGTCAACCGTGTTTCTCGTCTCGAATTCGGCGTTATGAAAACGCTTTTTATAATTGATGTTGCGCTCGGCGGTTTCGGCAATTTTCGCCATCGACTCGACTGCCTGAACGGGATATTTTCCTGCCGCTGTTTCGCCCGAAAGCATAATGGCGCTTGTCCCGTCGTAAACTGCGTTTGCAACGTCGGAAATTTCGGCTCGGGTGGGTCGTGGATTATGAATCATCGATTCGAGCATTTCGGTGGCGGTGATGACCCTTTTGCCGAGCATACGGCATTTTGTAATCAGCTTTTTCTGAATAGCGGGGAGCATTTCGTAGGCGATTTCGACACCCATGTCACCGCGAGCGACCATTATGCCGTCGCAGTGCTGACATATTTCCTCGATGTTGTCAAAGCCCGACTGATTCTCAATCTTTGCAATCAGTTCGATTTCGCTTGCGCCGAGGGTTTCGAGATATTCGTGAACGTCGATCAAATCCTGCTTATTCGAAACGAATGAGCAGGCGATGAAATCCACCCCGTTTTCGATGCCGAAGCGAATATCCTCCTTGTCCTGGTCGGAAAGATATTTTTGCTTCATCACCTTTCCGGGGAAGCTCATACTCTTTCTGTCCGAAAGTTCGCCGCCACAAACCACGGTGGTGTGGATATTTGTGCCTTCAACCTCGGTCACCTTGAAGGAAAGCAGTCCGTTGTTAAGAAGAATCGTGTCACCGACCGAAAGGTCGTTTGTTAGCTTTTCATAGCTGACCGAAACCTTTTTCTCGTTGCCGATAATATTCTCGGTCGTAAAGGTGAAATTGTCGCCGCCGTTTAGCATAACGCGACCATTTTTAAAGGTTTTGATTCGGTATTCGGGCCCTTTTGTGTCGAGCATAATAGCAATCGGCAGATTAAGGTCCTGACGCACCTTTTTAATTAGGTCGATGCGCTTTTTGTGATCCTCGTGCGTGTTATGTGAAAAGTTGAGTCGGGCAACGTTCATTCCCGCCTTGCATAAACCGATTAGGGCTTCTTCGCTTTCGCTTGCGGGGCCGATGGTGCAAACAATTTTGGTTTTTCTCATACTTTCTCCCCCAATAAAGTCATATTATACTAATTTTGTGTTTTTTAGCCGTTTTTATTCGTCTTGTCCAGCGTTTTCTGAATTTTTGACATTTCGATAAGCTTCTTTCGCGATGAAACACCCAGCTTACCATAAATATTTTTGTTATGATATTTGAGTGTATTTTCCTTTATATCCAGGATTGAGAGGATTTCCTTTGTGCTTTTGCCCTCGATGTAGTAGCCGTAAACCGTCCTTTCGGTCTGAGTCAGGGAATCGAGCCCCGATACAAAGATATCGTACTGCGCCTTGAATTCGTCCGAAATCGAAATTGCCTGCTCCTCGTCGTTATTTATCTCGTTTTCTTTTATCAATTGGCTCAGCTGCTCGCTTGTCACCTGCTTTGAAAGGGTGATTCGCCTTTCACTTTCTTGCAGCAGCATATATAGACCGAGCAGAAAAAGCTCGCTTATGATATACGAAATTGATAAAATCTCAAATTCGATTTGAACCAGCTGTTCGATAAGCCAAACACCGATGTTTACAAAAACGGCGAAGGTCAAAATTATCGAGTGCACGGCCGAATCAAGCTTCTTTTTGCTGATGGCGTAGCTGATAGTACCTACCATTATGCCGAAATAAGAGAGCAGATAGAACAGATACACGGGGTGCAAAGGGCCATAAACCTTGTTAAGTATGGTGATTCCATCGACCTTTTCAATCCAAACCTGTTTGTAATAAATATCCAGTATTCCTCCGCTTGCCGCCAGTAAAAAAACGGCAACTCCCCATGAAAAGAGAAAAATCGGAACCCATTTTTTGTATTCGAGCTTTGTTACTTTGAGTACAACCATCATCACCGACATCGGTAAAAATACCGAGCCGAGATATGAAAGTCGGTTTGCCATCAGTGCGCTGTCGATTGATGACGAAACGGATAGCCAATAGTAGCCGAAATTGACAACTGACACCGATGAAAAGAGAAAAACGAGCCATTTTTCTTTCTTTTGAACGAGCAGACCGTAACCGATAAGTAGCACGAGTGCGAGAATTGCCGCAACACCGTAAACTATGACCAAGCTTGCCGTTTTTTCTCCCACGGCGGTGCAGCTGCACAGAGAAATGGCCACCATAATTGCAGCCACTATATTAAAAATAAACTTCTTCATACCCTAAAAAATCCTCCCAAGCCGACAATACGTATGCCTTTTGTCGGCCGCCCTAGCAAAATCATCACCGCTAATAAAAAATATTCCTTCCCACCCTTTTTTGTAAAAAAAGTGTGGGGCGATAAATATAATAATTTTGTATAATTACTGTAACAAAAGGGGACAAAATCGGTTTTATTAGCCGCAAAAGAGCCGCTGTACCCTTTTAAAAGTAGCCGTTTAATCGGCATGATTTACATTTATTTAATTTTACCATATCTTTTCATCTCGGTCAAGGCATCGGGGTGTCATTCGCGGCATATTTAAAAAAAGCAGGGGGAATTACTGTATTATGAAAAAGCTTGTAACCGCCATGATTCTCGTTATATTTATTTCGGTTATCACCCTTTCGGCTCATGCGGCAGGTCAGCCGACCATCACCTTGCAGCCGCAGAGTCCGAATTACCCCGAATACAGCTGCGCCGTGTACACGGTAAAGGCGGAGGGAAGCAACCTCACCGCCACATGGTATCTCGAATATAAAGGAAAAACCTATAACACGTCAAAGACCATTGAGGGCGTTCAGCCGTGGGAGGGTTATGCAGGTGAATCCTACGGTGCAACCCGTGACAAAAATACTTTTTATTTCTCCTTCAACGGAATCGAAAAGGATCTTAATGGGGCCCGACTTTACTGCGTTATTGAGGACGGACACTATGATGTAAAGAGTGCCGTTGCTCAGGTCAGTGTTGTGTCAGATACGGAGTCGATGCCGCCCGAAATTTCTGTACCCGCCGCTGTCACGGCTAAAAAAGGCGACTCTGCCGAAATTCGTTGCATAGCAAAGGCACCCGCAGGCGAGCAGCTTACATACCATTGGTACGAAACCTCGACCGGCAAGCTCGCCGATATAAAGGCACTCCCTGACGAAAGTGAATATAGTGATTCAATCATCTGCGACACGGGTAAGGTCGGCACTCGTTACTATGTGTGCATGGTAAAAGCGTCGGGTGGCGGCACCGCCTATTCGAGCGTGGTTCCCGTCATCGTGACCGATAAAAAGGATACTTCCACTGCCTCGCAAAAGGACGAAAGCAAGGTCGATTCGACCGAGCAAAGCTCGGAGGAAAGCACAGTTTCAGCCGAGCCGACAGTGTCCACCGAATCAACCGCTTCCACCCAGCCGACCGAGTCCGACTCATCAAATGTTGACAATGGAGGCGATTTGGTAAAAACATTGCTTATCGTGATAATCTGCCTTCTTATAGTGGCTATCACCGTCGGCATTATCGTTATTATCAGTATTAAAAAGAAATAAACCTCACTTAATTAAAAAAAGGGACGGAGAGCGTTTTCTCCGTCCCTTTTTGCTATTTATTTCAGGTAATCGAATTTTTCATCAGATACTCGAGTAATCCCTTGCACCCGTCAACAATGTCGCGGTATGTCAATTCGAAATCGCCCGTGTACCACGGGTCAGCCACGTCACCGCCTCGGTCGGTGAAGCTCATCAGTTTTTTGATTTTATTCTGCTTATCCTCGCCGAGCATTCTCGAAAGATTGCGTATGTTATTCGAGTCCATCGCAACTAGCAAATCGTATTTATCATAGTCGGACGGCTTTATCTGGACGGCCCTTTTTCCGTCACAGGAAAGACCATGCTTTGCGAGCTCTCTGCGGGCAGGGGGATAAACGTGATTGCCCACTCCGCCGTATATTTCCTCGGTACTGGTGGCGCATGACGAAATAAAAAATTCGTCCGACAGCCCCGCTTTTTCGACCATATCCTTTAATACAAATTCCGCCATCGGCGAACGGCAAATATTCCCGTGGCAAACAAACATAATTTTAGTCATAGTATTTTTCCTTTTTAAAAAATTGATTTATTTGTTCGTGGCTTCCGTCACGTAAGGGAGCTTCATTAATGTTTTAGTGCATAATCAATATATCATTTTTTATCGACTGTTTCAAGCGGATATTGTTTTTCGGCAATTTATTATTGATATTCGATAATTTTATTGTTGACAAACGATAAACGGTGTGCTATTATCGTTCTAGAAAACTAAATTGCTCGGAGGAGAAAAATTTATGTGGAATTGTAAAAAATCGGTTGGTCTTTCCCTTTTTGTATGTTGGTTTTTATCGGCTGTGCTTCTGGTACTGTTGTTTATAGGACCGTGGGTATTCACCTTATATATGACGGAGTACAGAGGGTTTGATGTGGACGGCGACCCTTTAAAGAATATAAAAACAACCTTTGCCGCCTGTTTTTATCCGTCAGCCGTTTTTGGCGGAATAATTTTTTACGGCCTTATAAAGCTGTTAAATAATATCAAATCAGGGAATATATTTATTGAACAAAACCCGAAATTGTTAAGAGGGGTTTCGTGGAGCTGTTTTGCCATAGGGGCGATTACCTTTGCGGGCGGATTTTTCTATATGCCTTTTATGTTTGTCGCATTGGCGGGTGGCTTTGTCGGAATGTTGCTTCGAGTTCTTAAAAATGTCATGCAATCGGCAGTGGAAATTCAAAATGAAAATGATTTAACGATATAACGGAGAATAGAAATGATAGAAATAAATCTTGATGTGATGTTAGCTGTAAATAAAATGACTTCTGCCCAACTTGCTGAAAAAATCGGCATAACACAGGCGAATTTATCTGTGCTTAAAACAGGAAAGGCGAGAGCAATTAGATTTTCGACATTGGATAGCATTTGTCGGGAGCTGAATTGTCAGCCGGGAGATATAATCAAATATGTATCGGAGGAGTAGCTATGAATGAAAACAATGCTGTAAACCCGGGGTTTAATACTAACCATACACCTGATAAAAAGCTTGAAAAATTCGAGCTTGTCAAAGGTGATTATATGTTTTCGATTTTTGCCTTTGTAATATCGGTTATAACCTCTATCTTGGGTATTTGGGGAGGATTCCGAATAGGATGGACCATTTCGGTTATTTCCATAATAGTCATATTAACCGCTTATTTTATATCCGGAAGGTCGAAGGTTAAATTATTCCCTTTGTGCTGTGCGTTATTTGCGGTAGCCGTTTCCCTAAGCTTTACTCTTACAACGAATGGTATGGTTCGTTTTTTTAGCTTTATATTTGCGGCAATACTTTCTCTTATATGGTTTATGAGTCTTATCGCGGAGCAAAAGGAAGAGGATGACCTCGATTTAATAATAAACATATTCTCTCCTATATTTGAGCTTGTCATTCCCTGTATTCCAAATTCGGTTGTTTCACTGTTTTCAGGCAATGGCGAAAAGAATAAAAAGCTCGGCAAAGCCCTTATAGGTTGCTTGATTTCCGTGCCTTTCTTATTTGTAATTATTCCGCTTTTAATCGCTTCTGACGAAGCTTTTAGCGGAATGGTTGGATTGTTTTTCGGTAACATTGTCTCGACCCTA
Organism: Clostridia bacterium; assembly: GCA_017381395.1. Classification (GTDB taxonomy): domain Bacteria; phylum Bacillota; class Clostridia; order Oscillospirales; family Acutalibacteraceae; genus UMGS1976. The sequence goes on along the minus strand of JAFOCH010000026.1, from coordinate 9,475 downwards.
TTTAAAATAATTGTCGGTGCGGTTATTTCACTTTTAATCATTTCTTACGGTTTCAGTTTTAAAAAGAGGGCGTTGCCCGAAAGAAAAAAGTGCAACTTTGCAGGAGTGGAAGGTATAACAGTAGGCGTATTTTTATCTGTTATTTCCTTGTGCTATTTATCGTACTTGTTTTCTCAGTTGGCGTATTTTTTCAGTGCGTTCAGTGGATTCTTGCCCGAAAATTATAAATTCAGCGTTTCCGCTTATGCCAGAAGAGGATTTTTTGAAATGTCGGTTATAGCGGCATTAAATTTGCTTATAATTTTCATAGTTCTTATTCTTACCAAAAAGCGTGATTGTAAAATCGGGGCAGGGATAAAAGCGCTTTGTACCTTCATTGCCGTTTTCACCCTGCTTATAATATCAACCGCTCTTTCAAAAATGGCCTTATATATAAAATCTCTTGGCATGACAGAATTAAGGGTGGGTACAAGCGGCTTTATGATAGCCCTCTGGGTAATATTTATAAGCTTGATTGTGCGCATTTATATACCAAAGATTAGAGTTATCAGAACGGCGCTTATATCTTTTGCAGTGGTTCTTACCCTGTTTGGCTGCTTTAATATCAATTCGGTTATAGGGGAATACAACTACAATGCTTATAAAAATGGTTGGACCGAAACGATTGATACAAGGGCACTCTATTATTTAGGTCCCGAAGGAATTCCGTATCTTATTAAGCTAAGCGAAGATAAAGATAAAGAGGTATCCTTTGAGGCGGAAAAGATGCTTTATAATGCTCTGCTCTACGGAAACTATGAGTATAAAATAGTGGAAAACGTCAAGGGACCTAAACTTGAAAAGAATGAGAACAGAATAAATGGCCTTGGCAGTTATTGCTATCCCTTAATGAGAGCCGAAAAAATGCTCAATGAATTTATCGAGAATAACGGAAACTTTTTATCTAAACAGTGGAAGCATCGCTATTCCGATGATAGCAGTGTGTATTATACAATATATTAAAACGCATATGACAGAATGAAAAACCACAGGTGGAAATTACTTGCTTTTCGTTTGTTGCAGGAGTATAATCATCGTTAGATGAAACGAATATTCCTACAAAAAAAGGTGGCGGATTTTCAATGCGATTAGCGGGCGGAATGGTTTTGAATTCCGACTTTGTACTCGAAAAAAAAGATTTATATATCAATAATGGACGACTCGGTTTTTCGGGTGACGATGACAACACCCTCGATATTTCGGGACTGACGGTTATTCCGGGACTGGTTGATCTGCATATCCACGGCTTTGGCGGTATCGACCTTACGGGAGCCACCGCCGACGGGGTCGAAAGGGTTTGCCGCCAACTTGTCAAATGCGGTGTAACCTCCTTTGCCGCTACCACCCTCACCACCGATGCTGAAATTATGCTTATGTCCCTCGAGACGCTCGGCACCGCCATCGAAAAGGGTACGAGCGGCGCTGAAATCGTTGGAATAAATATGGAAGGCCCGTTTATTTCGCCCGAGCGTCACGGTGCAATGGAAAAAAAGCACTTTTTACCCTTTGTCGAAAAGGTGCTGGACGTGTTTATTGCGCGGTCAAGGAATAATATCAAAATCATGACGGTTGCTCCCGAAATAGAGGCGAACCTAAATGGAATCCCGACCATTCGTGACAGGGGAATCGTAGTTTCTATCGGTCATACTAGCGCGTCTGCCGACCTTGTCGCCGCCGCAATCGAAAAGGGAGCTACCCACGCAACCCATCTCTTTAACGCGATGAGTCCGCTCGGCCATAGAGATCCGGGAGCGGTCGGAGCAATTCTCGACAGTGACGTTACCGCCGAGCTTATCTGCGATGGAAAGCATATCGACAGTCGAGTTGTTCGCCTTGTTTACAAGCTAATCGGTAGGGAGCGGTTTTGTATCATCAGCGACGATGTCAGCACGGCAGGAATGCCCGACGGCGAATATGCAATTCAGGGTCAGCGCGTGGTCATAAAGGACGGCACCTGCACCCTTACCGACGGTACCCTGTACGGAAATGTGAATTCCCTGTTTGAGTGCGTTCGTCGATCGGTAAAGGATTTCGGTATTCCCTTTGAGGATGCGGTTTATTGCGCGTCTGCCGTCCCGTCGAGAATACTCGGCATAGCGGATAAAAAGGGACGCATCGACGAGGGAATGGACGCCGACCTCGTGATTATAAACGATGATTTTGAAATAAAATACGTCATCAAAAACGGCAACATAATAGATTGATTGGATAACAAAAAAATCCCGATTGCAAATTTTCTGCAATCGGGATTTATTATTGGTGTAAAAATTTAAATTTAATAGGTTTTATTTATACGATGGCATTCCAGAATATCGTCGTCGCGGTATATCGGAGCGGCCCAATTGATAGCATTTTTTATTACCAGCTGAACGTCCTTGTTATAATAGGTCGGATATGTTTCGTGTCCGGGCTGGAAGTAAAAGATTTTTCCGTGTCCGCGTTTAAAGGTGACACCTGTTCTGAAACATTCTCCGCCCTCGTACCATCCGATAAAAACGGTTTCCATCGGTTCGGGGATGGAAAAGGGCTCACAGTAGGTTTCTTCATGCTCGAGTTCAAAGTATCTGTCGATTCCCTTGGCAATGGGGTGGCTCGGGTCGCATACCCAGTTACGAACCTTGTCGCCGTTCTCGCGCCAGCTCAGGTTGCAGGGAGTACCCATCAGGCGATGGAATATCTTTGACTGGTGGGTGGAGTGGAGTGCAATCAGTCCCATGCCCGAGGCAACGGCGTTGCATACCCTTTCGACAATTCTGTCGGGTACGGCATAGTGACGCACGTGTCCCCACCAAATGAGAACATCGGTATTTTTCAGCACCTCTTCGGTCAGACCACATTCATCGTCCGAAAGCAGAGCCGTTCTTACTTCGAATTCGTCCTTTAAAAATGAGGCAAGCTGACCGTGAATTCCTTCGGGATAAAGCTCGTTGGCGATGGGATGGTGCTGTTCATGATGGTATTCGTTCCAGATTGTAACTCTAAGCATTTTTACCACTATCTCCTTTTTCGATATGGTTAAAAAATATTAGTTCTTTTTACTCTTTTTACCGAGCCAGTTAAGCAGCACGGTGATAACGATGAGAACGCCCATAACGATAAGTATGCTGAGCATTCCTATACCCATATAATAGAGATTATCGACAAAAGCCATTGGATTGAAATTCATACGCTTTTTTCCTCCCTTACATAAAGAAGTTGAGTATCAAACCGCCTGCGATAACCGATGCGATCTGACCCGAAACGTTTACGCCGATTGAATGCATGAGCAGGAAGTTCTGAGGATCCTCTTCGAGTCCCATTTTGTGAACGATTCGTCCTGACATCGGGAATGCAGAGATGCCTGCCGCACCAATCATCGGGTTTACCTTCTTTTTGAGGAAAAGGTTGAGAATCTTTGCGAAAACAACACCGCCTGCGGTATCGAAAATAAAGGCGAAAAGACCGAGTCCGAGAATGAGCAATGTGTCAAGTGCAAGGAAGTTTTCTGCCTGCATCTGGGATGCGATGGTGATACCGAGGAATATTGTGATAAGGTTTGCAAGCACCTTTTGCGCTGTTTCAGAAAGGGAATTGAGTACGCCACATTCGCGAATGAGGTTACCAAACATGAGGAAGCCAACCAGCGAAACCGATGCCGGAGCAACAAGTCCTGCGATAACGGTGATTACGATCGGGAAGAGGATACGAGTGCTCTTTTTAACCTCTTTTTGCTCATAAGGCATACGGATCAGACGCTCTTTTTTAGTTGTCAGCAGCTTGATTACGGGCGGCTGAATAATCGGGACGAGTGCCATATACGAATATGCCGCAACCATGATTGCGCCCAAATAGTTTGAGCCGAGCTTGTTTGCTACTACGATAGAGGTCGGACCGTCGGCGGCACCGATAATTGCTATCGAAGCGGCATCGTCAATACCAAAGAACATCGATGCGGCACAGAGGGTAAAGAAGATACCGAATTGGGCGGCAGCACCGAAAATCATGAGCTTCGGGTTAGAAAGCAGGGGACCGAAGTCGATCATCGCACCGATACCGATGAATAGAATGAGGGGGAATAATTCGTTTGCAATTCCTGCTTCAAACAGGGTGGTCAAAGCCCCTTCTTCAACGCTGATGTCGGTAGCTCCTTCTGCAAGCAGCTTGTTATAAGCCGCCTGGCTGATGGCTGTTTCCCCCTGAAAATATCTGGTGATTGCGCCTGAAAGCGGCAGGTTGACCAGAATTGCGCCAAAGCCAATCGGGAGCAAAAGGGTGGGTTCCATTTCCTTTTTAATTGCGAGATAGATCAAAATTCCGCCTATTAACCACATGACAATTTGCTGCCACGAGATATGAAGCAGATTTTCGTACAGGATTTCCATTATCGTTTCTCCTTTTTTATGTGTTTGAAATATAAAAAAAGACGCTTATTACCCACCTTTTGCGTTTATAAAAAAGCAAAGCCGAGTAATAAGAGTCTCGCTTTTTAATACAAAGGCGGGTTTTTAGCCGTATTGACGCCAGTTTGTCGCAGCGAAAATGCCGCAAGCTACTCCCTCTTAAATATAGTATATTTACTAACAGCACAATTCTATCATAGCCGTATCAAAAAATCAAGGCGATTTTGTGCATAAAAAATCGGGATTGCTTAATAGCAACCCCGTATTAGGAGCGCTCATATAGGGAGAAATTGGTTTTTCGCATAAATTCGATATGACTCATAGCAACAAAGCCTTGTAATACACAAAGTATTACTGCGGCTTAGTAGCTTCCAGACTGAGCCGAATTTTATTGCTACAAAACTGCAAACCACCTAAAACTGATGGATTTTTGATAGTATAAAAGGCAAACACCGCAGTAACGCTGTCGAGTACTGCGGTGTTGTAATGTATTAGACTGCAAAAAGGCGCTGTTTTAGGCGAATTATCCCTATGTGAACGCTCTTTTATTTTTATCTTTCGCTTGCAAAGAAAAATAGTGCCATTGTTCCCGGTCCCGAGTGGGTGCCGATTACCGGACCGACAAAGTTGATTATAACCTCTTTTACCGGCAATGACTTCAAAATCTCGGATTTTACGTATTCGGCGTCGTCGATGCAGTCACCGTGGCTGATAAAGACGGTCTGACCTTCGGCATTGATGATGGTTTCCTTCATTCGCTTGACCAGAGAGTCGAGCGATGCCTGACGTCCGCGAACGACACCTGTTTTGACCAGTTTGCCTTCATTGTCACAGTGCATCAGTGGTTTTACACCCAGTGCGCTGCCGATGATGGCGGTTGTTTTTGATACTCTGCCGCCTCTTTGCAAATGGTGCAGGTCATTTACGGTGAAAAGATGTGACTGATTGAGCTTGTTTTCCTCTACCCAGTCGCGCACCTCGTCAATCGAAGCGCCGTTTTTCTGCAAATTTGCGGCGTAATACACCATCATTCCCTGACCGAGCGATGCTGAAAGGGTATCCACGCAGTAAATCTTTCTGTCGGGGTATTTTTCGCTCATTTCGTCGGCAACGATTTTGCCTGTGTTAAAGGTGCCGCTGAGCGCCGACGAGAATCCGAGATATAGAATGTCATAGCCCTCGTCGAGCCATTTTGTAAAGATGTCGTTAAAATCCTCGATATTTGCTGCTGCCGTTTTGGCCATCAGTCCGTCACGGAGCATCTTGTAGTAGTCGGTCGGACTGATTTCGCGTCCGTCCAGATAGTTTTTGTACACCTTGTTCTCGGCGAGCACCGAAAGACAGAGTACGTCAATCTCGAGCTGTTCTGCAATTTCTGAGGTCAGGTCGCAGGAGGAGTCGGTAATAATCTTAAACTTACTCATGATAAATAAATCATCCTTTCGGAAAAAAGTAAAGTTGTTGTTGATATGTTTTAGGCATTTGTGGACTATGTTTTATCATCATACCGGCGGTGGACATCGGCAGCACCGAAAATCTCCGTATAATAATATTAAACCCGTGCAAAAGCAAAGTCACCCTACATAATATTTTTTTGGCTCTATGCTTGGTTTTCATACGGTAGAGTGACGATTTTTCAACTCTCCTGCTGGTAGAAAACGCATAAACGCTTGATATATATAGCTTTTTTCGCCTTGACTTTTGCAAAAATATTAGTCGGTAGAGAAAATTTTTTATATATCTACTGTCAGGAGAGTGGGAAACTGAGAGGGGTTGAAAAAATAAATATATTGTGATATAATATCGGTATATTAAAAAAGGGAGATGAGTTTGTGGAGGATTTAAAGCCGATTATAGCCAAAAATATAATTGATTTGCGACATGCCGCTGATATTACGCAAGCTCAGCTTGCCGAAAAGCTTAATTACTCTGATAAGGCGGTATCGAAATGGGAACGCGGCGATGCAATCCCCAGTATCGCTACTTTAAAGGAGATTGCCGACCATTTCGGCGTTACGGTAGATTATCTCATTTCTGCCGACCACCAAGCCGAAAATAAAATAAAGCGGGAATTTACCGAGCGTCAGCGTCGAAATCGACTTATAGTCACCTTGCTGAGCACTATGATTGTATGGCTTGCGGCCACCATAATTTACGTTATCATCAGTGTTTCTACCGAGTTTCGGGTGTCAAAGGCGTGGCTTGTGTTTGTTTTCGCTGTGCCTATTTCTTGCATAATCACCCTCATTTTTAACTCAATTTGGGGTAGAAAAAAGTTAAATTTCCTTATCATATCACTTTTGTTGTGGACGGTGCTCATTTCGTTATGCCTTGTTTTGTTTCTATCTTTGCAAAAGGCGTATTTTTGGCTCGTTCTCGCCATTGGAATTCCGTCCCAGATAATGATTTTACTCTCTTCGGGATTAAAATTCCGTCGAAATAAGGGAAAATGAATTGAAAAATTAAAATAAAAAAAGACCTCAAAACCGATAATGGCTTTGAGGTTTTCTTTTTTTAATCGTGTAATAAAATTAAAGCTGATCGACAGAGTCTTCGATTCCAGGAGCAGTGGGCAAATTATCCTCTCCGACTGTTTCGCTGATGGTCATAATGTCGTCAACTTCGTATTCAACGAGGTTCATTTCGGGTGCAAAATACTTTTTCATATATAATCAATCCTTCTCTAAATTTATAAATTAACAAATTTATAATACATTATTCGATAGTTTTTGTCAACTGTTTTTTCTAAAATAGTCGTATATTGACCTTGCGGCCGTGTAATTCATGCCCTTTACTCGCAGAATATCGTCGATTTCGGCGTGACTTATATTCTCAATCGTGCCAAAGTGACGGAGAAGTGCCTTTGCCCTCATTTCGCCGATCCCGTCGATTTTTGTCAGCGAGGAGCCGACCTTTGCTGACCTTTTTTTGTGGTGATAGCCGATGGCAAAGCGGTGGACCTCTTCCTGAATGGTCGCGGCGAGGGTATAGGCGGCTTTGGTTGATTTGAGTGCAATTTCGCCGCTGGACGAAACTACGGCGCGGGTTCGGTGCTTGTCGTCCTTGACCAGCCCGAATAGCGCCACGTCAATCCCGTGTTTTGACAAAATGGTGCCGACAGCCTCCACTTGACCTCGTCCACCGTCGAGCAGAATGAGGTCGGGAAGGTTACGGAAATAGCCGTCCTCACCCTTTTTATATTCGAGTATTCGCCGTTCGATAACCTCGGCCATGGCGGCGCAGTCGTCCTGGTTTAAAAGTGTCTTAATCGCAAATTTTCTGTATCCGCTTTTAAAAGGAACTCCGTCCTTGAATACTACCATTCCCGCTACAATGTCGTCACCTGCGGTGTGCGAAATGTCGTACGATTCGATAATTCGGGGAATTTTTTTGAGTCCGAGCAGCTTTTTAAGCTCGTCGAGTGCGGCTGTACTGTGGGTGCGCTTGCCGAGCTTGTCGGCGAGATGCTCCTCGGCGTTTTCCTTGCACATATTTACGAGGTGTAATTGTTCGCCCTTTTTTGGTATGGTGATGCTCACCTTTTTACCCAGTTTTTCGGTCAAAAAGCGTTCGATAAGCTCGCGGTCGGCAACCTCTCCGTCGAGGGTAAGCCGTCGCGGAATTTCTGTGCCACCTGAGTAAAAGCCGAGTACAAATTCATACCGCATTTGGCTATCGTCATCGTACCCGTCAAAGAAAAAGTTTTCTCTATCGGTAAGCAAACCGCCACGAAAACGGAATACCTCTACGCAGCATTTTTCCTCGTAATTGGCAAGGGCGATGATGTCCTGCTCGGCAATCGCCGACTCGACCACCTTTTGCTTTTCGCCCATTCCTTTGAGGGCGTTTATTTGGTCGCGAAGCCGAGCCGCCCTCTCGAATTCGAGTCGCTCGGCGGCTTCATTCATTTGAGCCGTGAGCAGCTTTACCGTGTCGTTGCTGCCCTTTTTCAGAAAGTCGACCGCAGCCGATGCCGCCTCGTCATAATCCGCTCTGCTAATCTTGTTACAGCAGGGGGCGGAGCATTGACCAATGTGATAGTTGAGGCAGGGACGACCGCCCCGCTTTTTCATAAAATCGGATGCCGTTTTGTTACATTGCGGTAGCTTAAAGGTTTTTAGCGCGGCGTCAACCGACCTTTTTACAACGTATGATGAATAATACGGGCCGAGGTATTCGGCGCCGTCATTTTTTATCATTTTTGCCGCCTTGATGGTGGTGTAGGGAGGCGGTGTCACGCGGATATAGTGAAAGCCCTTCGCGTCCTTTAAAAGTATGTTATACTTCGGCATATTCTGCTTTATCAGCGAGCATTCAAGCACCAGCGCCTCAAATTCGTTGTCGCAGAGGATGTAGTCAAAGTCCTCGACGTTTTCGACCATTTGACGCACCTTTTCGGCGTGACGATTTTGGGTTCCAAAATACTGACTGACGCGGTTTTGCAGTTTCTTCGCCTTGCCGATATAGATGATTTTACCCGTCTCGTTTTTCATAATATAAACGCCGGGAGTGAGGGGCAATCTCCTCGCCTTTGCAAGCAATCGGCTCAGTCGTTCATCAGCCATTTTTTCGTCACCCGCCTTTATAAAAAAGTTCAAGTTATCGTCGATTAAATTCCGTTGTATTCGCCATTTTCAATCTTCTTTGCCAGAGCGGCCTTTACCGAGTCGGAGTCCTCGCGATAGGTCATACCGTACCATTTGTCGTGGCTTTGAAGCACCTTTACGGTTGCGGTGCCTTCTTTTAGCATCTTGTCGGCGGCAAAGGGGAGATAAAATTCGTCCTTTTGAAGGTCTGCTGTATTAAGGAAGTTATCGAAATCCGCCTTTAACGCGGGGAAAAGCTCGGTCGTAAAGCCCCAGAAATTCATTGATGCGAGGGTATTCTCGGGAAGCTCGGTCCAGTTTTCGCCGTCATCGGTGTATTTCATATCCTTGATTTTTGTGATTTCGGTTACGCTTTTGAGCATATCGCCGTCAAGCTCACAAATTCCGCGCGAAACCGTGCCGTTGTCGGTGAGTGTGTTTTTAAGGTCAAAGGCAACCATCGCAAAATCG
>JAFOCH010000025.1 GCA_017381395.1 Clostridia bacterium | reverse complement strand
TTACCATTTTAATTTACCTCCCAAATTTTCGGTTGATACTATTGTACCCTAAATTTGTCAAATTTGCAAGTTTCTTTGTTATTATTTTAACTAATTTAACCGATTTCGGCGATAATGCCAAAAATGAGTTTATATTAACCATTCGATTGATATAAATTATCAAATTATATACGTGCCACACCGCTTGATTTTGCCGCTTCGGCAACAGCTTTTGCGACCGTTTCGGCAATTCTTGAGTCAAATGCCTTTGGCAATATATAGTCGCTCGAAAGCTCGTTATCATTAACGAGAGATGCAATAGCGTATGATGCCGCCATTTTCATCTCGTCATTTATATCACTTGCGCGGACGTCGAGGGCTCCTCGGAATATTCCGGGGAAAGCGAGAACATTATTGATTTGGTTAGCAAAGTCGGAGCGTCCCGTACCTACAACCGTGGCACCACCCTTTATCGCTTCATCAGGCATAATTTCGGGTGTCGGGTTAGCCATAGCGAAAACGATAGCGTCCCTTGCCATTGTCGAAACCATTGTTGCATCCAGTACGTTTGGTGCAGATACACCGATAAAAACATCGGCACCTTTTATTACATCGGACAAGCTGCCCTTTTCCCTATTCGGATTTGTTTGTGCGGCTAATTTATGATGAGCTCCGGAAAGGTAGTCATTGCCCTCGTAAATAGCGCCAAATCGGTCGCAGGCAATTATATTTTTCAGTCCGAGCTTTATCAAATGTTCGGTAATTGCCGTACCTGCGGCACCAGCGCCATTGATTACGCATTTGATTTCGGAAATTTCCTTTTTGACCAGTTTAAGCGCATTGAGCAAGGCGGCGGCAACAACTATTGCAGTACCGTGCTGGTCATCGTGAAATACGGGAATATCGCAAATTTCCTTTAACTTTTTTTCTATTTCGAAGCATCGCGGCGCAGAAATATCCTCTAAATTTATCCCGCCGAAGCTACCAGAAAGCAAATAAATCGTCCTGACAATTTCGTCAACGTCATTAGACTTTATGCACAGAGGAAAGGCATCAACCCCCGCAAACTCCTTGAATAACACGCATTTCCCTTCCATAACCGGCATACCTGCTTCGGGTCCAATGTTTCCGAGTCCGAGTACAGCCGACCCGTCGGTCACAACAGCAATCAAATTACTGCGGCGGGTAAGTTCAAAGGATTTATCAATATCCTTTTCGATAACGATGCACGGCTCGGCAACCCCTGGTGTATACGCAAGTGAAAGCGACTCGGCATCCTTTACCGCTACACGCGAAGAAACCTCAATCTTTCCACCAAGCTGATAATGTAAATCAAGTGCTTTTTCTCTTATATCCATAACTATCCCCTTTTTTCACTATAAGGATTATTTTAACAGATTAACCCGACCTATTCAAGCGGTTACGCAAAACTTTATAAAATAAAAGCAAATCCTGTCGAACAAAAAAATATTTTTTTAGTATTCCGCATACACCATACGGCAATAATAACCTTGAAATTTACAATCGGGGGTTTGACAATGCAGTTTAGCAAGGTTGAAATATGCGGAATAAATACGTCGGAATTAAAGGTGCTTACCGAAAAGGAAAAGGACGAGCTTATTAAACTCGCCAAAAGTGGCAATAAATCAGCAAGAGAAAAGCTAATTAACGGCAATCTAAAACTGGTTTTAAGCGTTGTTCAGCGTTTCTCAGGCAGGGGCGAAAATCCAGATGACCTTTTTCAGGTGGGTTGCATCGGACTGATAAAGTCTATTGATAATTTTGACACCTCGCACGAGGTAAAATTCAGCACCTATGCAGTGCCAATGATAATCGGTGAAATTCGCAGGTATTTAAGAGACCATAATTCTGTCAGAGTAAGCCGTTCAATTAAGGATAACGCATATCGCGCCATGCAGGTTAAGGAACAGCTTACAATAAAAAATCAAAAGGAACCCACCATTGATGAGATTGCAAAGGAACTTAACATTCCTCGAGAGGACGTCGTATTAGCCCTCGAAAGCATTGTAGAGCCGGTTTCGTTAAACGAGCCCGTTTATTCAGACGGCGGTGACACGATATATATAATGGATCAGGTCGGTGACAATAACGATGATAGAAACTGGCTCGACGAAATTTTCTTTAAGGAAGCTATAAAAAACCTTGACGACCGCGAAAAGAAAATACTCAATCTCCGCTTTATGAAGGGTAAAACGCAAATGGAAGTAGCAACCGAAATCGGCATTTCACAGGCGCAGGTAAGCCGTCTGGAAAAGAGTGTAATCGACCGAATTAAAGGACTTTGATCAACCGCCCTCGTATTTATCATACAGCTTTTCGAGTGCCTTTTTTTCAATTCGCGAAACGTATGAACGCGATATTTTTAGTTTTTTAGCCACCTCTCGCTGAGGCAAAGGTGCAGTTCCGTTTAAACCATAACGAAGAACAATTATTTTCCGCTCGCGATCGTTCAGCTCGGTTTGCAAATATTCCCTAAGTTTTTTTATTTTTATCCGCTTATCAATATCGTCAACTATAGAAAAGTCGGAAGGGATAATATCAAGAAGGGTCAGCTCATTTCCGTCCTTATCGGTGTCAATCGGCTCGTTTATAAATACGTCAAGCGAAACTTTTTTTTGCGCCCTGAAATACATTAAAATTTCATTTTCAATGCACTTTGCCGCATAGGTTGCAAGCTTTGTCCCCTTTGAGTTATTATAGCTTGTTATCGCCTTTATAAGCCCGATTGTACCTATCGAAATCAGGTCGTCGGTTTCGTATCCTGTATCGTAATATTTCTTTACAACGTGGGCTACGAGGCGCAAATTATGCTCAATCAGTTTTTCACGCGCTTTAAGATCGCCGCTGCTGTATTTTTCGAGCAGTTCGGTTTCTTCTTTATTTGATAGCGCTCGCGGAAACGAACCGGAGTTTGTAACATGCAATATAAAATAAAGTATATTAGAAATTGCCACCGATAAAAAATATGTAAACAAAAAAATCACCCCATATCGAATATACCAAAGTATATGCGATATGGGGATTGTCTTAATCAGCACGATGTTCTATTTTTTAGAAAATTCTCTGCTTTTATACATAACCTCGTTCTTGCACTTTTCTCCCGATAGCACGTCGTCAATGTTGTTATAGGTAGTCCTTGCAATAGTTTCGAGGGCATCATCGGTCAAAAAGGCCTGATGCGCAGTCATTAAAACGTGAGGGTGAGCAATAAGAAGTGACAACATATCATCATTAATTACCATTCCCGAAAAGTCCTCAAAGAAAAAGTCACTTTCTTCCTCATACACGTCAAGTGCCGCTCCTGCAACCTTTTCGGTATTGAGTGCGTGTAAAAGCGCTTCCGTATCAACGAGAGCGCCTCGCGAGGTATTGACGATAACCACGCTGTTTTTCATCATATCAAAGGCATCGCTATCAAGCATATGATACGATTTGTCGGTCAAGGGACAATGGAGAGTTATTATATCACTGTTTTTAAACAAGTATTCTAGGTCAACGTAATGGATGCTGTCATCATCAATGGGATATGGATCGTATGCAAGAATATTTACACCAAATCCGCCAAGCACCTCCATAACCGCCTGGCCAATTTTACCCGTTCCGATTACACCGACCGTTTTTCCCCTCAAAAGGAAGCCGGTAAGTCCGTTTAAGCTGAAATTAAAGTCACGAGTACGGTTATACGCCTTGTGTATTTTTCGGTTTAGCGAAAGTAAAAGCGCCATCGTATGTTCGGCAACAGTGTATGGCGAATATGCAGGAACTGTGACGACCGTAAGTCGATCCTTTGCAGCTTTTAGGTCGACGTTGGAATAGCCCGAGCAACGCATTGCAAGAACCTTTATTCCGTTATCGGCTAAAATATTTATCGTGTCGGCATCAATGTCGTCGTTTACAAAGGCAATTACTGCATCATATCCCCTTGTAATCGGGGCTGTTTTTTTATTAAGCTTTCCCTCAAAGTAGCTTATTTCGTAATTATTATTGAGTTTGTCAAAATACTGCTTATCATAGGGTTTTGTGTCAAAAAAAGCTATTCTTTTCATTTATATCATCTCCTATAATTTATTTTAACCTATATTTATTAAAATATTGTTAATATAGGACTTAATTTTTCTTGTAATATGTAAGTTTTTTCTGTATAATTAAAGTAAATTTATATAATGGACTGATTTTATGAATAATTACTATATTGCCGTCGATATTGGAGCATCAAGCGGTCGTCTTATCGCGGGTTGGCTCGAGGACGGAAAAATTGCCGTAAAGGAAATGCACCGCTTTGATAACGGTGTTGTGAGCAAAAACGGGCATCTTTGCTGGGAGCTTGATCGCTTATTTGCCGAAATCGTCAACGGACTCAAAATTTGTAAGGAAAATAACATTATCCCCAAATCAATTGGTATTGATACATGGGGCGTTGATTACGTACTTCTGGATAAAAACGGAGAGGTTATCGGTGATACGGTTGCCTATCGAGATGGTAGAACAAGCGGCGTAATTGAAAAGACGGCACAAATCGTTTCGCAACCCGACCAATACGCACACACAGGTATTCAGCCGCAGGTGTTTAACACCATTTATCAGCTGATGACCGACAGAGATAAATTTGATAAAGCAGAGCGACTTTTGTTCGTCCCCGAATATCTCAATTATCTCCTTACGGGCAAAATGATGACCGAATATACCAACGCATCGACATCGGGACTGGTCAGCGCTGATACAAAGGACTGGGACTTTGACCTGATCGAAAAGCTCGGATTACCCAAGCGCATTTTTGGCGAAATACATACTCCCGAAAGCATTGTCGGTGAATTAAAGCCCGAAATTGCTAACGAAATTGGCTTTAATTGCGATGTTGTTCTCCCCTGCACTCATGATACAGGATCGGCAGTTTTAGCCGTTCCAAGCAACGAAATGTCGCTTTACATCAGCAGCGGCACCTGGTCGCTCATGGGATGCGAGATTATGACACCCGAGTTAAGCGAAGAGAGTCTCGATTTAGGTTTCACCAACGAGGGCGGATACAAATATCGTTTCAGATACCTCAAAAACATTATGGGACTGTGGATGATTCAGTCGGTCAGACGCGAACTTAATAAAAAATACAGCTTTGACGAGCTTTGCGAAATGGCTAAATGCTCTGATTTTAACGAAATTATTGATGTCAACAACAGCGCGTTTTTGGCCCCCGAAAGTATGATCGACGCGATAAAGAATTACTGCATTTCGAATAATATGACCGAACCAAAAACGATTGGCGACACGGTAAGATGCATCTATAATTCACTTGCAAAATGCTACGCTGACACCGTTTCGGGAATTGAATCAAAGCTCGGTATCAAATTCGATTGCGTAAACATTGTCGGCGGCGGAAGCAAGGACACCTACCTTAATGAGCTTACCGCAAAATACACCGGAAAGCCCGTTGTCGCAGGGCCGACAGAGGCAACTGCAATAGGCAATCTTTTGGTTCAGATAATTGCATCAAATGAAATTGATGACCTTTCATCAGGACGTAATATTATAAAAAATTCGTTTGATATAACGGAGGTAAAATAAATGAAAAACAGATATCCTGACGCAAGAAAGTATTACACTCGTGTCGGAATTGACACCGACAGCGCTATCAAAAGACTTAAAAATATACCCGTTTCAATCCATTGTTGGCAGGGCGACGACGTGCTTGGATTCGAGGGCAGCGACGAGCTTACTGGCGGAATTGCCGCTACCGGAAACTATCCGGGCAGAGCAAGAAATGCCGAGGAGCTTATGGCCGACCTCGATGTTGCGCTTTCGCTCATTCCGGGTAAAAAGCGTATAAATCTGCACGCTTGCTATGCAATCACCGACGAAAAGGTTGACCGCAACGAGCTTCAGCCCAGGCATTTCGAAAAGTGGGTAGAGTTTGCAAAGGAGCGTGACTTAGGTCTTGATTTCAATCCGACATTTTTCTCGCATCCAAAGGCGGCTGATAGTCTGACCCTTTCGCATCCTGACAAGGAAATCCGTAAATTCTGGATCGAGCATGCTATGGCTTGCAGAAAAATTGCGGCTTATTTTGGCGAAGAGCTTGGCACTCCTGCCCTTTGCAACATATGGATTCCCGACGGATACAAAAACAACCCCGCCGATAAATTCTCGCCCAGAAAGCGACTCAAAGAAAGTCTCGACGAGATTTATTCAGTTAAGTATAATCCCGAATTTATTATTGACTCATGTGAAAGCAAATTCTTCGGCATCGGGCTCGAAGCTTTCACAGTAGGTAGCAGCGAATTTTATATCAGCTATGCCGCTTCACACGAAAATATATATCCCCTCCTCGACAGCGGTCACTATCATCCCGCCGAGGTTATCAGCGACAAGCTTCCCGCTCTGCTCAATTTCTTTGATAAGATTCCGCTTCACGTAACCCGTCCGATTCATTGGGATTCCGACCATGTTGTGCTTCTCGACGACGAGCTTAAAGCTATTGCCGACGAAATCATCCGCAATAATGCTGATGACCGCATTTTAATCGGACTCGACTACTTTGACGCTAGCATCAATCGAGTTGCTGCCTGGGTAATCGGCGTCGGAAATATGCAAAAGGCGCTTCTCATCTCGCTCCTTACTCCTCATGAGCGTCTTACCAAATTGCAGGAGGAAAACAAATTCACCGAAATTATGGTCGCTACTGAAGAAGCAAAGACAATGCCCTTTGGCGACATTTGGGAAGAATATTGTAAGCAGTGCGGCGTTATTGAAAACGCAGACTGGTACAATGTTGTTGCCGATTATGAAAAGAACGTTCTTTTGAACAGATAAATCCAGATAAGAAAAGAGACATTCTGTAAATACAGAATGTCTCTTTTAAAATTATGCAATAAACAGTGTGAAATTAGAGATAATCGTCGTCGCCCTCTTCGATTCCGATATCGCGAGATTCAGCTTCAGATTCCTTCATAATATCTTCAACAATATATTCAGTATATTCAATAATGGGTTTTTCGTAAATTTCTTTTGCCATTATAATACACCTCCAAATCATTACATAAATATATTAACATAACGACTGTTTAGCGTCAATGACAACAAATTGACAACTTTGTGACAAACCTCCTAGGAATAATGTCATATATTTGCTCATGAATTGTAAATGTTAATAATTGTAAATAATAAATCGATAAATCAAGAAAATTTACTTCGCATTTTATCAAAATCAGGTGAAGAGTCCACCGATGCTCTAAACATCAATTCACCATTATTATCATAAGCAGAATAAACGGTCTCTGTATAATACCAAATCGGTGTGTTTTCGTATTCGCCCGTATTGTTTTCAGAAACTATCAGATAAAATTCACCATAGTCAATAAACGCATTCGGTGTTCCTCCATCGAAACCATCGAATATAGGGTTACTTATATGTATCGGAGCGCCATCCTTCTCCCCTATTTTGTCATCAAAATAATCTCTGCCGGTTTCTCTTTTCATTTCGACTGTTTCGAAATCGTCATTTATTGTAACTACCCAATCAACAGGATAACCTTTTGAATTTGAGCCGGCAAAATCTCCGTCATCCGATTGTGAACTGATTGACAAAATAAAGTTATCTCCCGACATTTCTGCCATATCTAATTTGTCATAATCTGAACCTGCAATACATTGAGTTTTTAAAATCGAGCCGTTTTTATCGAGAATCGCCATATAAATATCCGTCGGTGAATATACTCCTCGCGTATCCGTTTCAGGTGTCTGTGTATATCCAAAAAAGTAGTATCGTCCTTCTTTTTCAAAGCAAAATTTAAATGCATAGCTTTCTATTTGTTCAAAAGCTGTGTCAAACTGCACGTTTCCATCCTTATCACATTTTATCACACGCGAAGCAAAGCCATTATCACTAGCCCAAGTATTTTTGTCGTAAGCATAGTCCTCGAAACCGAGAATAAACAAAAATCCGCCGTCATCGGTCGCTGTCAGGGTGGAAACATGATATGCGTCGTCGGTGCTGAACGTATATGTAGCAAGTTCCTTTCCGTACAAATCCATCATTTTTATTTTACGAGTAACAGTCCTGTTTTCCTCATCCTTAGAAACAGTTTCTACCTAAAATAATCTTTCTTCAAAGGCGGTTATATATAGAAAACATTGTTTTTTACAATATCTTTAAATTCTTCAGGAACCTCTCCAACCTGTTCAACGCTTTTGAGTTCTTTTTTTGTAAATTCATTGTAAAGTAATGAGGAATTATTACTGTTTGCTAACTTATTATCACTTGAGCATCCGAACAATAATGAAACGCATACAAATACAATGAATATAAATGTTGCAAACAGCACCGATAAACTATTTTTCATTTTCATTTCCCCCTTGTGATGATAAACAAACTTAATCTGATTTTCTTTATACTTCACGATATTTATAAATGGTTTCTTGAATTTTCTCGAAAAGCTTATCTTTGCTTTTAACTTTAATTTCCTCTAAAGGCGCGCTCCACCCCTTTTCATCATCAGTGGAAACAACTGTAATATAATATGATTGCATAACTTCTATATATCCTACATCAATTAGCATACCATCAACATAATGAATTTAAATCATATCTTGGTCATCTTCTAATATAAACTTAATCTTTCAATGCAACAAATCGAGAGTTTTATAATCGTCATACCATTCTTTCAAAACTACCACCGCCTATGTGCAGTATATCATAAAAGCACCAAAGGCACAATAATTATTCACCAGCGTAAGCGACTTCATTCTTCATT
>JAFOCH010000024.1 GCA_017381395.1 Clostridia bacterium | reverse complement strand
CGATGATGAGGACATGACAGAACTGGCCGCCAGCATTGAGGCTAACGGCCTGCTTAATCCCATATAGCAATTTTAATTCTCTTGTCATGATTTCCAGTCTTAGTTTGTTATCTTTCCCCATAGATTCTCCTTTCCGCCTGAGTTAACATAGGCATAAAAATTAATATCAAAGTATTAAAATAAGATAAAGTTTTAAACCTTATAAGATTTTTTAAATATCACTGTTGATTATGAGTCGTATTAAACGGTATGCACATAAGGAATTCACTTTATAACTAATGTTCCCTAAATATGCAAATATTACCTAATGGTTTTTAATCTTTTTTTCACAAAAAATCATTAACAAAGTTATAAAAAATTTACCTTTTTAAAAAGCTTTAGTAGTCTATGATGCTTTGAATTGCCTCTTGAACCGCGTCAGCCGTGTTATTAGCTGCCTTGATCCAGATGGAATTACGAGTTTTTCTTTCTGTCATCGTTACGGTGCAGGGCTCATCCTCATATTTGCTGCCCAAGACGGTATCCACTTCCCAGTGACCAAATTCCTCCCGCAATTCCACGCTTTCAGGGCGCAATTCAATGCTGTCGCCAAGAACCCGCTTGTGTTTTCGCACTTTTTCCTTCTTTGTGTTGCGTTTTAACTTCTCTGGCAGATCAATGTTTTTGATCCCGATCAACCCATTGTCCACATAGTTGTATAGGGTTTTGGTACAAACTATCTGCCCTCGATGGAACTTTCCGGATTTAAGTGCTTTTCCAACACTGGCGTCCAGTGACCAACCCTTGGCGAACCATTCTTCCACATAGTTGATGAAGGAAGAAACTTCCAACCGCTTGTACTGGCGACGGCTGTTGCGGCGGTTATCTTTGTATTGCTGCTCTCCGTCCTTCGCTTTGTATCGAGCAACCTTGCCGTTGTACAGGTATACTGTCCCCCGGGCAATTTCATTCTTGATGGTGTTGTATGCTCTACTCAGATGTTTCGCAATTCGGTAAGGTGACCAGCCGTCCTTTAACCGCACTTCAATTTCGTGGCGTTCTTCTGCTAAAAGGTGTTGACCTTTGCGATGTTCAGTATTATAATTCTGAATGTACATAGTGTTCGATCCTTTTGGAGTTTTTTGTGTGGTAACTTAATTCTACCACTGGATCGTCACTATGGATATTTTATTGTTACTATTGCAACTTCATTTTACAACGCGCCAAAATTACATTTTCAAAAATCCATCATAATCTGTATAATAGAATTGATAATTTCTTTGCAGAGGAGGGGAAACTCTTGTATAAATACCGCATAGCCGTCTGTGACGACGAAAAGTTAATAAGAAACGGTATATGCAAATTTATCGACGAATCCTTTGAAAATGCCGAAATTGTCGCCTCGTTAAGCGACGGCGAAGAGGTTATTGAACTGCTCAAAACCAGCAGCGTCGATATTGTTATAACCGACATTCGTATGAAAAAGGTTGACGGTATAGCCGTTGCGGAATATACCGCAGAAAAATCACTGCATACAAAGTTCATTTTCATAACAGGGTATCAGAAATTCGAGTACGCGCAGAAAGCGATAAACCTGAAAGCGTCGGGTTTTGTTTCAAAGCCTATCGACTTCGGCGAACTTAAAGGGCTGGTCAAAGCCTGTATGGACGAGATGGATAAGAATATGAACTTCGCCATCAGCGCCTCAAACCGAATGGTAATGCTGCATAACACCGTCAAGGAAAATATCCGTAATTATTATTACGGTGAAATGAGCCTACAGGCGTTAAAAAAGGTTATCGAAAGCCATGACCCCGAAATACTTTCACAAAATGCCGAACTTGTGCATTTTAACGCCGTATCGGGCGAAATTGAAAGTAATGACCCTTACAGAATATGGAATGATTTTGCGGATATGGAGAACGAGTATTTTAAGTCGTTCACCGTTGTAGGAAACAGTAAAAACGCGGTACTTGTGATAGTCTTTTCACGGATGGATAGCGTTTCCTACCGCAAAATGACAGAATATTTAGACGAACTTAAAAAGAATATTAAGAACGCCTGTAATGCAGAGTTTTCGTATAACTGTATTCCGGTTGACAATGTCTGCAATATTTATGTTCAGAACGATAAATATTTCACCGAACTTTACCTGGAACGAGCGCTTGCAAGGGACGTCGAGGGCGTAAGAGATGCCGAAAAAATAATGATTTATTCGCTTTCCTTTAACCGGATTCACGCCGTTGCGGAGGAAATTTTAAAATCCGCTGTCAGTGAAGACTCCGAAAAGGTGAAAAAAATAAAAACAAACCTTGAATCTGCAAGAATCAGGGACGATTTTAAGGGTATATTTGAAAAAATGCGCACCCTGCGTTTTGAACGCGGCGACAGCGATTCTTCCGTAATAGCAAGGGCTCTCGAATACATTAACAATAATTACGGCAGCGAAATTTCGCTTAATACGCTAAGCGAATATCTCTGCATAAGCACGGCGCATTTCAGCCGTATATTTAAGCGTGATACGGGTAAGAATTTCAAGGATTATGTAACCGATTTTCGCATAAACAAGGCAAAAGAACTCTTTGCCAAGGGCAGATATTCGGTTAAAGAGGTTTCCTACAAGGTAGGCTTTCAATATCCCTTGTATTTCGGTCAGGTGTTCAAAAAGAATGTCGGAATGACGCCGCACGAATACTCTGTAAAATCACACTCCGATAGGTGAAATCAGTGTTTCTTTTTAAAAAAAACGTTCGCTACAAAAATTTCAAAAAAACCCTTTTAATCATAACGGCGGCGGTATCGGCGATAGCGCTCACGCTTTTTGCGTTCATTTTTGTGAACAGTAAAAAGGCGCTTGACAATCAGATGTATATAACCGAAACCGAACGGCTTACCCGAATGAACGATAACGCCGTGGCTTCAATAGCGCGTATTTCCTCGGCGGCGGCAACCTATGCCACCGTAAAAATTCCCGATAAAACCGAAGTTGACTATCATGCGAGAATACGGAACATAGAAAATCAACTTTCTACCGGTATGTATATGATAGACTACATAAGCGGCGTGCACATTGTCAGCGAAAATGACAGCGTCAGCGTCGGTAATCTGGCGCCGCCCGATTTGTCCGAAAAACTCGGAGAATATAAAAATCTTGAAATTTATAAATCAAAAAACGGTTATATGGCCTTTGTTTTAAAGAATAACGGCTATTCGTATCAAAACAAGGTATACATATATGTAAACACAATGTTTTTGGGCAAACAGATCCTCGGAAGCGACAATACGGATTACCGCACGGGATTTGTCTGCGACGAAAGCGGCAATATCGCCGTATCGGTACGCACCGACACGCTTGATGATAACATTGCCGATTTTTACGAAAGCAAAATAGACCTCTCAAAAGACATTGACTATTCTCAGGGCAAAGCCTGCAAGGTCTATTCGCGTAAACTGGATAATACCGACCTTAATATAGTTTCTGTCTGCCTTAAAGATTATTATAAGGCAAGTTATAATTCGTTGTATTTAAGGCAACTTATGTATTTTATTATGGTGTTCGTTGTGGTCGTCGGCGCGGCGTACTTCATTTCGATCGCCACATACAGACCGATTAAACAACTGCTTTCTTCGCTGGACGATTACTTTCCGATTTCGCCGTTTGAAAGTATTGATGAGGTGTCTTATATCCGCAACTCGGTAAAACAACTTGCCAATAAGTATGCTTCTGCCAACGCCTCGCTTGATGAGCAGGTGGTAGCGTTAAGACAGCAGCAGATAATCTCGCTTCAATTACAACTTTCTCCGCACTTTATGTATAATACGCTTGACGCGATAAACTGGATTGCACTTGATGAACTCGGGGCTGATAATAAAATATCCTACTGTATTCAGCGCACCGTTAAAATGCTTCGCAGCGGTGTTGATGTGAAAAGTATGTTTTCGAATGTCAAAAGCGAAATCGAAATCTGCAAAAGTTGTTTCGAGGTTCTGCAAATAAGATTCGGCTTGAAGATTGATTTTCAAGTTCCCGATATTACGGGTGAACTAGGAAATAAGGTTCTGCTTAAAAACTGCCTGCAGCCGATTATAGAAAACGCCGTTTATCACGGCTTTGCTAATGAGAATATACCCGACGCGCACATAACATTGGATATAACCGAGACAGACGGCGTAATTACCGCATCGGTAAAGGATAACGGCATCGGCATGGATAGTGAAAAGTTGACCGAACTTACCGAATATATCAATGCTCCGCTGTCGGGCGATTGGAAACATGTGGGACTTCGCAATGTTAATTGGCGGTTAAGACTGCTTTACGGCGATAACTACGGAATAAAAATTGAAAGCAAGGTCGGAGACGGCACAACCTGCTCCATCGTAATGCCCAAGGTGGATTTAGATTTTAGACATTAGACATTATATGTTAGATATTAGATATTAAAAGGCTCTCCTGTAAGGGGAGCCTTTGAGCATGTCGAAAAATACGACATGCTTTTGAAAGGGATGCCATTCGCTCGAAAATTAAAGATTTTCGGACTGCAATCTATCCCCGCCAATACCACCCATGTACCCTTAAAAACCGCATATAAAAGTGTTGATGGATATTTGTTCAGAGTAAATATTCTTGAAAATCTTTTATTTTAATTCCGTTTGTGTTATAATATTTTAAGATTGTGACTTGTTTCGTCAAACAGGGATTTTTGTACCCGTTTTTTCGCTCAAAAGAAATTCTGTGAATATTTGTAAAAGGGGGGCGTAATTTACTATGGATAAATTCAAATTGGTGTCTGCCTACAAACACGGTGATCAAAGAAAGCTGGAGTACACAGGATTCAGTATTTTGGCCTATGGCGGCAGCAGCATCTCCAAGCGGCAAAAGCATCGTCTGGCTCAAGGACGGCAGGATATGGAGCTGGAGTGAAGACAAGCGGGAGAAACGCTTTCTGCTGGACGGCGGAGA
Source organism: Clostridia bacterium (assembly GCA_017381395.1). Classification (GTDB taxonomy): domain Bacteria; phylum Bacillota; class Clostridia; order Oscillospirales; family Acutalibacteraceae; genus UMGS1976. Next base: position 453 of record JAFOCH010000024.1, on the reverse strand, counting down.
CGACCTAACGGATCGTATCGAAGGGATCCCTGTGTATGATGCCCTTATGCGTGATGACGGAATTCTGGTCCTGTTTCAGGAAGGAAAGGTATATGCGTATCTCTGCGACGAGGATATTGTTCTCGTCCGGAATGCGGATGAAGGCTGCTGGCTCCCTGCCAGCAAGGCGGAATCACCATACAGGAATGAGGTGTTTCCCAGTCGCGTGGATTACTGGCCCGATGAGTTCGCCGTCATGATCCGAAAGGAGGATGACGAATATGATTATTACAGCTGCGGCATCCGCCGTGTCTGCTTCGAGCTGGGGCTGTATTCGGTCCCAAGGGTTCGGCTGTTCGCCGATTAAAGTGGCACGCGAGCTGGGTTCAGAACGTCGTAAGACAGTTCGGTCCCTATCTGCCGTGGGCGTAGGATATTTGCGGAGCGCTGTCCCTAGTACGAGAGGACCGGGAT
>JAFOCH010000023.1 GCA_017381395.1 Clostridia bacterium | reverse complement strand
TGATAACGCTGACTCAGACAGGTTGCCATTTTACCGCTTCCGGGACCGGGAGCGGTGACAACTACGAGAGAACGTGAAGTTTCGATATAATCATTTTTACCAAGGCCGTCGTCGCTAACGATTCGAGCAATATCACTCGGGTAGCCGGCAATTACGTAATGGCGATAAACCTTTACTCCAAGGGCTTCGAGTCGCTTTTGGAATGCGATTGCGGCGGGCTGGTCGCTGTAACGGGCGAGGACAACGCTACCTACATACAGACCAAAGCCGCGGAAGGCATCGATAAGACGAAGAACGTCAACGTCGTAGGTGATACCAAGGTCACCTCGTACCTTATTCTTTTCGATATCGGCGGCATTGATTACGATAACAATTTCGGCCTGTTCCTTTAATTGGATGAGCATGCGAATTTTACTATCCGGCTCAAAGCCCGGCAAAACTCGTGCCGCATGGTAATCGTCAAATAACTTTCCGCCAAATTCAAGATACAGCTTGCCACCAAACTGTGCAATTCGGTCGAGAATATGCTCCGACTGCATTTTTATATACTTGTCGTTATCAAATCCTCGTTTAAACATTCCTCACACCCCTAATTATATATACCTACTTATTCTACTATATTATATCCACTATTTCAAGTGGTGGAAATTCTTTTTAAACAAAAATAAAAAAGCGACCTGGTTTTCGTCCTTGTACAAGCGTTGAAAACAGGTCGCTGTGTTTAATTCATATAAATTTTATGCCTTTGGACTATTGTGGACACGGGCGCTTGTTTTTCCTTCGGGATTGATTTCGCCTGCGCGCATAAGCGATCTCTTTGTCAGTGCGGGTCCGACAAGCTCATAAATCAGCACCGAAAAAAGTATTACGTTTCTGACCAATGCACCGCCGGGCAAGGTCATTGCCGTCATTGCCATTCCGAGCGCAACACCTGCCTGCGGCAAAAGGGTGATACCGAGATTATCGGTAATCGGCTTTTCGCAATTGGTGAGCTGACAGCTGAATCTGGCGCCGAAATATTTACCGAGCGAACGCGAGAAAATATACACGATACCGACCGCAAGAGTGGCTACGTTAGCGATAATTTTAAGGTCAAGCTCGGCACCCGAAATTACAAAGAAAAGGATATTGAGCGGCACGGTCCATGTTTCGATTCGACCCATAAGCTCCTCTGACGTGGAACAGATATTGCAAAATACCGTACCCGTCATCATACAAACGAGCAAAAGTGAGAAACCGAAATGGATACCGCCGATATTAAACCTTATCATCGAAAGTCCGACCGTCAGCATTACAAAGCCGACCGAAACGGCCATTCGTTTGCTTCGCGAATGGAAAAAGCGCTCGACAAAATTAAGCAAATAGCCCATTACCGTACCGAGTGCAAAGGAAAGGACAATCTCGATAAGCGGCTCTAAAACAACGCCGACAACGTTTATCGAGCCGTGAGAAATAGCCGAGGCAACTCCGAACGAAACCGAAAAGAGCACCAGACCAACCGCATCGTCGATAGCTACGACAAGCATCAAAAGTCGAGTAAGCGGACCATCCGCCTTATACTGACGGACTACCATCAGGGTAGCGGCAGGTGCCGTTGCCGAGGCAATTGCACCAAGCACGATTGCCGACGGAAGGGACAGCACATTCGGGAACATCAGATGAACGGCAATAAGGATAGCGTCAACGACCAGCGTGGTTCCGACCGCCTGAGCAATACCTATTGTGATCGCCTTTTTTCCCATACTTTTGAGCTGGGAAAGGCGAAACTCGTTACCGATTGTGAAAGCGATAAAGCCGAGTGCCGTTTGGGTCAAAATGCTCATCGACTCGACCTGCTCCATTGAGTTGAAGCCAAGTCCTTCGATACCAAATGCGCCGAGAACATACGGGCCGATCAAAAGTCCTGCGACAAGGTATCCCGTTACGGCAGGAAGTCCAAAAAGCTTTGCCGGTCGGGTAAGCATAAGTCCAACCAACATCGCGACCGCGATACTTATCAAATAAATTTCCATAAAAAATACGCCTTCTTAAATATAAAATGATTCGTAAATATATACTCTAAACGAACCAAATCATATCACCGAAGGCGAATAAAATCAAGAATAAATATAAATGAAATAAAGCGTTATAGACTTACTTTTTTAGTCATTTTGCCGCGTTAACCCCATATTATGAGGATTTACTGTTTACCAAGCTCGATTGAGCGGTTGTAAGCGGCCTTTACCGCCTTTATTGCAGCGGATCGGAAATCGGCATTTTCGAGCGCACCGACACCCGCGATAGTAGTACCTGCGGGACTGCAAACCGAGTCCTTTAAATCAGCAGGATGACGTCCTGTTTCCTGCATGAGTTTTGCTGAGCCGAAAACCGTTTGAGCCGCGAGGGACAATGCCTGCGCTCTGGGTAAGCCGCACGAAACGGCACCGTCGGCAAGCGCCTCGATAAACACAAATACAAACGCAGGGCCGCTTCCCGAAAGGGCACAACCGGCATCAAAAAGTCCCTCGTCGAGCAACTCAAAGCGACCTGCGCATTTCATTAGCGAAACAAACTCCGCCTTTTCCTCATCGGTGACGAGGTCGTTTGCGGTGTATAAAATCATTCCTTCTCCAACTGCTGCGGCTACGTTCGGCATGATGCGGATTATCGGGCAATCCTCACCGAGCATATTCGTAATCTTTGACATGCTAACCCCTGCCGCCATCGAAACGAGGACAAAGCGATCCTTACGCGCTTTAAGCACGGGGGCAATTTCGTCGATTACGAGATTCATTATCTGCGGCTTTACGCCGAGAAAGATGTATTTGCATTTTTCGGCAACGGCCTTTACCTCGCCGCTGTCACAGCCGAGCTGATTCGCAAGTTCGGCCGCCTTTTCGCTATTAGCATCGGCCAAAAGTGCCGAAAATTCGTCATTACCTTTTTGTGCGGCAACGGCAAGCGCGCCGCCCATATTTCCGGTTCCGATAAAACCAAAGGTATAGTTCATAATTTATTTCTCCTATCTGATCTGACCATTGCCACGAACGATATACTTATATGTTGTGAGCTCGTCGAGTCCCATCGGGCCTCTGGCGTGCAACTTTTGGGTAGAAATTCCCATCTCGCAACCGAGCCCAAATTCACCACCGTCGGTAAAACGTGTAGACGCATTGACATATACCGCCGCGCTATCAACCGCCGCTGTGAAATAATTGGCAGCAGAGCTATTTTCGGTGATAATCGACTCGCTATGTCCTGTCGAATGGGCGGCGATATGCGAAACCGCTTCCTTTAACCCGTCGACCACCTTTACAGCGAGAATATAATCGAGAAATTCGGTGTCAAAATCGGCATCGGTAGCGGCAACGCCATCGATAATTTTACCTGCTTCGGCACAAAGACGAAGTTCAACGGGTGAAAGTCCCTTTTCGGCACGGGTAACGCAAAGTCGGTCGTAAAGCTTGGGTAAAAATTCCGCCGCTACCTCCCTATCGACCAGACAGGTTTCGCAGGCGTTACAAACCGATGGACGACTCGTTTTTGCATTTTCGATAATATTAATCGCCTTTTCTAAATCGGCGTCCTTGTCAACGAATATGGTGCAAATTCCCGTTCCGGTTTCGATGCAGGGAACCTTTGCATTTTCGGTGCAGGCGGAGATGAGCCCCTTTCCACCGCGGGGAATGAGCAGATCAACGAACCCAACCGCTGTCATAAGCTCGTTTGCACTTGCACGGGTAGTATCCTCGACGATACTGATAAGTTCCTTCGGCAGACCTTCCTTTTCGAGTCCTTTGCGGAGAGCAGATACTACGGCAAAGGAGGTTCTGAATGCTTCCTTTCCGCCACGTAAAACGCATACGTTTCCACTCTTGAAAGCCAAAACTGCGGCATCAGAGGTAACATTCGGGCGGCTTTCGTAAATAATCGCGACAACGCCCATCGGTACTGCCGTTTTTTCGATAAGCAGACCGTCAAATCGGGTATGAGATGCGAGAACGCGACCAACCGGATCGGGCAGAGATGCTACCTGCTTCATTCCGTCGGCCATTCCCTTGATTCTGTCTTCGCTGAGTGCCAATCGGTCGATCATAACGTCGGATACGGTACCCCTTGCCGCCTCGATGTCGAGTCGGTTTGCGGCCAGTATTTCATCGGTCGCTTCGACAAGGCAATCGGCCATTGTCATTATTGCGCTATTCTTTTTTTCGGTTGTGAGGGTGGCAATATAGGGTTTTACCTCCCTAGCATTTTTCAGTATTTCTGCGGTGGTAATCATTCGCCCTTCACCTTGCCCTTAAATATTGTTCCAACGGCATTTCCTGCCGCAATGTCATAGAGAATTTCGGGATTGCTTCCGTTTGCGATAATGGTAGAAATGCCTTCCTCCGCGGCAATGGTCGCGGCATTAAGCTTTGTTCTCATTCCGCCGGTTGCAAGCTTTGTTCCTCTGCCCTTTGCGAGAGCGTAAATTTCGGGAGTAATTTCTTCAACCACGCTGATAAGCTCGGCATTCGGGTCGGTATGCGGATCGGCGGTATAAAGTCCGTCGATGTCGGACAGAATTACAAGCAAATCGGCAGATATGCTGGTCGCAACAACCGCACCAAGGGTATCGTTATCGCCGATAACAATTTCTTCGGTCGAAACTGTATCGTTTTCGTTAATAATCGGCAGTGCGCCAAACTCTAATAAACGCGAAACGGTATTTTTAAAATTAGTATGGTTAACCTCGTTTTCGATGTCGAAACGGGTGATGAGAAGCTGGGCAATAGTATGATTGTATTCGGCAAATTGCTTGTCATAAATATACATCAGTTCACACTGACCAACGGCTGCTGCCGCCTGCTTTGTGGGAATGTCGGTCGGCTTTTCGTTCAGTGAAAGCTTGCCAACGCCCATTCCGATTGCGCCCGACGAAACGAGAATAATTTCGTATCCCTCGTTCTTTAAATCGCTGATAACTCGGCAAAGCTTTTCCACCCTGCGAAGATTGATATGACCATTTTGATGAGTTAAGGTAGAGGTACCTACCTTTATTACAATTCGCATAATAATCCCTCTTAATATATCTATATTTATTTGATTATACAAAACTGTTATGATTTTTGCAATATTAAGTGTAATTTTTTCTTGCAGTAATCGAAAAATGAGTTATAATGTATTTATCAAATTTAAGCGAAAGAAGTATAAAAAATGGTTGACGGCTTTTACGTTATTGACTCACATTGTCACATTTATCCCGAAAAAATTGCTTCCCGTGCCGTTGCCGGAACCGACAATTTTTACGGCACCGTTTCGTTTGGAAACGGCATAACCGACCAGCTCCGCGAGCTAAAAGATATTAGCGGGACCGACCTTTACATCGTTCAGTCGGTTGCCACCACGGCAAAGCAGGTCGGCAGTATCAACGAATTTATTGCAAACGAGGTGGACAAAGGTAACGGTCTCTTTGTCGGGTTAGGTACCCTCTACCCCGACAGCGATAATATAAAAGAGGATGTACGTCACCTCGTTTCGCTCGGGTTAAAAGGAGTTAAGCTCCACCCTGATATTCAGAATTTTAAAATCGACGATTACCGTTGTCTCAAAATTTACGAGCTTTGTGAGCAGGAGGGGTTGCCTATCCTTATGCACACGGGCGACAACCGATATGACAACTCGAATCCAAACCGACTCGTCCCCGTACTTAATATCTTCACAGGGCTGACGGTTATCGGGGCGCATCTCGGCGGCTATTCCATTTGGGATGAAGCAAGTGAAAAATTAGCAGGACTCGATAATTTATACGTCGATTGCTCCTCGTCATTCCCCTTCATCGACAAACAAACGGCCGTCGATATTATCCGCAAATACGGCGCAGACAAGGTGCTTTACGGCACCGATTACCCCATGTGGTCACCGATGGAGGAGATAAAAAACTTTATGTCACTGGGACTCACCGACGACGAAAAGCGGAAAATCCTCAGCGAAAACGCGAAAAAGTTATTTTTAAAATAAAAGTAAAAATCCGACCGAAAATATCGGTCGGATTTTTTTATTCTGCTATTCTTTTTCGATAAGTTCGAGCATTTCGTCAATCTTTTTTCTATCGGCAAGGCCGAGGGAAAGTGCGGTTGCACTTCCTGCCGCTGTGCCGAGCTTCAACGCGTATGAAAAATCACCCGTTTTAATATATCCTGCGACAAATCCCGCGACCATCGAATCCCCTGCGCCAACCGTATTGACCGCACGACCTCCATACGAGGGCATAAAATGAGTTTTACCATTCTCGTCAAGCAGCACGCTACCATTTTTGCCCATCGAAACGAGTACGTTTCTGGCCCCTTTTTGCTGCAAAATACAGGCACATTCGGTCGCCTTTTCGACCGAATCAATCGGATAGCCGAAAACATCGGCAAGCTCGTCGTTGTTCGGCTTTATCAGAAAAGGACGGCAACACAGCGCATTCATCAAAAAATCACCAACCGCATCAACGACAAAGCGGACATTTCTGTCCTTCAGTTTCAGTAAAATATCCTCGTACACCGTCTTTGGCAGGCCGGCAGGTACGCTTCCCGAAACAACGAGAAGGTCACCGTCGTTTATCCCCTCAATTTTTTCATAAAGCGCCTTTAAATCATCGACAGAAATTTCGGGACCCGCTGTATTTATATCGGTTTCCAAGTCGGCTCGCACCTTTACATTTATGCGGGAAAAGCCACTTTTAAGCGTGATAAAATCGGTCTCGATTCCGCTATCGTTAAGGCGAGATTCAATTTCTTTTCCGGTAAAGCCGGCTATAAAGCCCAATGCCACCGATTTTATCGAAAGCTCGTTGAGAATGGTGGAAACGTTGATTCCCTTTCCGCCGCAAAAGAAGCTGCCGTTGTCGGTGCGGTGTTCCTTTCCCGCGCAGAAATTGTCGGTTTTTATCACATAATCCAGTGCAGGATTAAAGGTTAGCGTATAAATCATTTTATATCTCCCTGAAAAACGGCAGAAACGCCATTTAGTATAGAATTATTATACCAAAAAACCGCCATACTTTCAAGCAAAACGATGATACTGATTGTTTTGCTTTTTGCTATTATTTCGCATTATTATATGCTTTATTTAACCAGAACATATTTTTGTTGTTTTTGACAATAAATGTGCGATTTTTTTATACAATGCTCCAAAATATTCAAAATTTGCTTTTTTGGGGTTTAAAATATCTTTTTATTGTAGTATAATGTACTTGTCAAAAATTTAGAATTGTAGGTGATAGTTATGCTAATGGCATATAATGAACTTGCTGTAAGCAAATACGAAGATTATCCTTTTGCGGCATTTTGGCAATGGCTTACAGAGGATAACCCCATTGGTTGCGCCCTCCATTTTCATAATCAGGTTGAATTTATTTACGTTGTTACCGGTATGATGGACCTGTGCATCAATAATCAAAAGCACACCATCGGGCCTAACACCTTTGTTATGATTCACCCGAACGAAAGTCATAGCATCAGTCATAATTCAGGAATTTGTTATTACTTTGCTGTGCGTTTTGAGCCCTCGGTGCTTTACACATCAAAGCAATCGGTCGAGGAGCTAAAATGTCTTATCCCCTTCTGCATTTCTCCGGGAAACAGGCAGCGCATTTTCCGTCACACCGAGCTTAACGAGCTTATGCCCCATGGTGATCTGCGCTCATACGTCGAAAGCTTGGTTAACGAATGGGAAAAGAGACCTTTGGGCTTCATGTTCCAGATGAGAAATCGTATTACAGCCATATTCGTTGCCATTATTCGCGCTTGGGACAAGCAATCGCCCGACGATACGGATAATATTTCGTCCGATCTGACATTTGCCATCAACTATGCGCAGAATTATATTCTCACCCATTGCAACGACGTTAACGAGGCCGAGCTGGCAAAGGAATGTAATATCAGTTACAGCTATTTCTCACGCTCGTTTAAAAAGTTGATGGGAATGAGCTTTAACCAGTATGTAAATCACGTTCGTATCAACGAAGCGCAGAGACGACTCGTTTCGAGCAACGCCAGCGTTACCGACATCGCGCTTAGCTTGGGTTTCTCGTCATCGAGCCACTTTATACATACGTTTAAGTCGATTAAGGGTATAACCCCCAATCAATTTAAACAGCAGTATCACAGTAAATAAAAATAGTAACAGCGGACAAGGAGTTAGTTCCTTGTCTGCTGATTTTTGGGTTAAAAAACAAATTGCGCTTAATCCAACAATCCCCCAGTCACTTTTTTGCAAAATGACAGCCCCCTTTACACAAGGGGGCCTTTGTTTTTTTATTTAAAATATCTATTAAGGAGTCCCTCGAATGCTTTACCGTGGCGAGCTTCATGACACAAACAGCATTTGAAAATGTCATAACAACACGTACTGGTCACACTAATCCAATTTTCATCAAACTAACCCAAACCAATAGACTTCCAAGAGCAAATGCTATAATGGTAACCAAATGCCCCAAATACTGATCTATGATTATTGCAACAAGGTTGAAAAATCCAATTCCAACAATAAATGCACCCAACCAGCCAAGCAATATCCACGGATTGTCATCACCGACTAATATCCCAACAATCATCACATATAAAAAAACAGGCAGCAATAACGCAACCGCTCCAAGCACCTCGAGAAATTTATATCCAACAGGATACTTTGCTTTAAACTCATCATCCGATGAACGAGAAAAATATGATGATGCTCCTTTCGGCGGCATCATTCGCTTTTTACGTTTTTGTTTCTTACCCATTTTTACACCTCTTTTATGGTATTATACTATACTCCAAACGAAAACACAATAACCCCGCCTGAAAACAGGCGGGGTTATGATTATAAAATATCCTTACAAAGAATGGCGAAAACTCTTTTTATTTAAAATATCTGTTGAGGAGTCCCTCAAACGCCTTGCCGTGTCGAGCCTCGTCGCGAATCACATAAATGAGTTTATATTAGGTGGGAGAGGGTGGGATTTGCACCCACCAGCAAATTGCTCGCTCGGCTCTCCCGTATAAACCCTTTATTTATGCGGTTTTTCGCTTATTTGAAGTATCTGTTGAGAAGACCCTCAAAAGCCTTGCCGTGTCGAGCCTCATCACGTGCCATTTCGTGAACGGTGTCGTGAATAGCGTCAAGACCGAGTTCC
>JAFOCH010000022.1 GCA_017381395.1 Clostridia bacterium | reverse complement strand
TTGTGTCGGTTGTAGAAGGAGTATGAGTCGTCGTGAGAAAGGTTAGGCAGTTTTGACGCAAAGTTTGCGTCAATTCCCATTGGTGACATTGGGGTATGCGTGGTCAAAAATTCGTCGCTGTCGATTAAAAAATAGTCGTAAAAGATGTTAACATACCCGTCGCCAACGTCATCCCAGGTTAGGTCGAGAAAGTAATATTCGCCATTATCCATTTCGACCAGGTTCCAGGCATGTGAGCCGTTTGCGTCACCCGTAATGAGCAGACAGTTGATACCCATTCGGTTCATAATGTACTGAAAGGCCTTTGAATATCCGTCGCAAACGCCGTATCCGTTAACGAGAGCGCCGATTACCGAATGGGTAAATCCGTTATCGACCCAACCGGTACCGCTACTGTTAAAGGCGTAGGTCATCTTTTTACAAATTGTATCGTGGACGAATTCTGCCTTTTCAAACTTGGTTTTGAACGTAGATGCCTGACAAATAATTTGGTCGGCGGCGGCTTTAAACTGGGCGGTGTATTCCGCTCTTGCCGCGCCTGTCGCAAATTCGTCAAAAACGGCAACGTATATCGCTCCGCCACCTGCTATTGCGATGTTTGAAAGCCAGTAAAATTGCGGGAAATCATTATTAAACAGAAAGTAAATTTCCATCAGTTGCTCGCCTGAAAGCGACTGATACGCGTCATCATAAACGTAGCTGTAGATATAGAAGTAATCACCGGCAATATAAAATTGTTCAATATCGTAGCTGTCATTCATCAGCGAAATGCTCAGTGCATATAGATCGGTATAAACCGCCTGCATTATCTCGCCATTGTCAAAGGAGCCCAGATAATCGTAGCCGAAACGGGTCGAAAGATCCCATTCAGATACACTGTTTCTGGTCGAAAAACAGGTGCCGCTTGACCGCATAATCATATCGCGGTGATAATCCTTGTCAGCGACAATCATTTCGCGCTTTTGCGCGCTGCCGAATTTATTTTGAGGAGTAAAATTTTGACCGCTTATATCAACAAAGCCCAAATCGTCAGCCACCGAGTCGGAGTCTGCATTCGCGGGGACGAGAGCCATTCCCGTAAGCATAATAAGGGCTAAAATTAACGATATTATTCTTTTTACAGTCAGCATATAAATCACCGTCTTTAATAATCGTTGTAACCGTTTGTTAAGTAAATCATGTATACGTTAATTATATTATACTATTACTACAAAATCAATATAATCCAATTAAACAAAAAAAGGACCGCTCTTTTGATAAAAAAGCGGTCCTTTTGTAAATTATTCAACTGTCACTTTTATCGACCGAGAATAGTGGTAAAGGACTTTGCCGTTTTTGAGGGTGTCGGCGTATTTCAGAATGACTGTCGCGTCACCTTTTTGGGATGCGGTATAGCCTTTTTCACCCTTTATAAATTTGATGTCACCGTCAATCACAATCGGCTCACATTCGATTTCCTTTTCGGCTTTTTTGGTGATTGCCGTTGCCGAAAATTTGAATTCCTCACCTAGCTTTATGCTCATTTGGTCGTCGGTTTTGATTTTTGCTACAATGTTTGACGCCCACAGAGCGCCGTCGGTCGTCAGCGACGAATACCCGTTTATCAGGTCGTTTATCAGGGTTTCCTCCTTTGAATAGGTCCAGGTATTTACGCTTATTCCACGATTATTAAGCTCATAGGCGTTTCCGGGCGACATCTTTGAATTGGTGGGATGATATGAAAGGTTATATTTGTTGAGATAGGGGACAATGTCCGAATAAATGCCGTCAACCGTGCCCAGATAACCGCACGAAATTTCGGGTATAACCTCGCGAGCAAGTTTAAGCTGAGTGAGGTTAAAGGAAATGATATTTACCTGATGCGAAACTCCGCTTGCGGCGATAAGGTCGCGCAACCAATAAACTGCGTCGGGATCGGAGGTTTTTATCTCAATTGAGTGCATTATATCGTCGTTTCTGAAGCTGTCAAAAAATTCCTGCAACTTAGGGATATGCTCGTCCTTTGTCCCTTTTAGAATGAAAAACTGTATCTGCTCTGTTCGCAGTTCCTCGACGAGACCGATTCCGCCGGTGTAGTATGAGATGTCGTTGTTGTGCAGGACTACAAATTCCTTGTCTGCGCTCATATAAACGTCGCACTCGACCATATCGGCACCCGAATCAATCGCCGCTCTGGCACCCGAAAGGGAATTGTCCGCGTTTGTTGCCGGTTGACCTCTGTGACCAACTACAAAAACCTCGCGAAACAGCGTATTCTTTTCAAAAAGGTCGATTGCGTCAAAAATGCTCTTGTTATTTATCGAAACTATGCCGTTAGCACCGCTCGTGAATGCGTTACAATGTGCCTCGACCGAGCCGTCTGCCGCTTCGACCCAAATGGTCATCAGCCGCTTTTGTAAATATACGATTTGCTCATTGGTTGCGTGTGCGCCGAATAGGATAATTTTCGCCTTGTTTTTGTTTGCTTCGTTGCGAAGTGGGACGAGATAGGTAATATCCAGGTCAAGCTTGTTTTCACGTGTATCGATGGCACCGCTGATTGTGGGTACCGCTTCTCTCACCGAGTTTACAAGCTCGGGCTTGTCCGACATAACGATACAGTCGGTCACGTCACCCGATTTTAGCCGAGTGGAAAGTGCCTTTGCCGCTTTTTCCGTTTTTACGTACAATACGGGGATAACGCTGCCGGTGCACATTGAGATAGCCGCATCAAATGGCACGTAAAGCCCGTCGTCGCTGACGACAAAAAGTTCGTCGTCGAGATAAAAGATAGCGTTTGACGGCGTTTTTTCTTCGCTTAATTGATTGAATATTTCGGTGCTTTTTACGTCGAGAATGGTGGTGCTTTGAGCCGAAAGCGAGGCGCTAACCTCGACCTCCTCAATCTCGGCGCCCGGCTGGTCAAGCGGCTCTGAAACGACCTCACTTGACGCGGGTGCGCTTTCGGTCGGCTTTTTTTCCTTTTCTGTACAGCCGCCGAGCAAAATCAGCACAAGCGAAAGCAAAATGCATACGATTTTTTTCATCTAATTCCTCTTTTTTGTGAAAATAAACGCCGCATGGTTATCCTTAATCATACGGCGTTTACTGTATTTTAGTTAATGCCGAGAAGGGGCTTTGCTGCCTTTTCAAGCTTACTCATCAGGTCGTCGGCATTTTCGGTCGAGTCGGCAATAGCGGTCAAATAAATCTTAATCTTCGGCTCGGTGCCTGACGGACGGACGATTGCCTCTGCGCCGCCCGAAAGGGTGTATGCGAGTACGTTCGATTTCGGTAAATTGATGGCTTCACTTTTACCGCTTTCGGTGTCGGTTGCGATGCGAGTTTCGTAGTCGCATACCTTTGTAACCGTCATACCTGCGATTTCCTTCGGCGGATTTGTGCGAAGGGATGCCATCGTGTCGGCCATTATCTTCATTCCCTCGGCACCTTCAAAGGCAAAGCTCATTTGCTTGTGCATGAATACACCGTATTTTTCATAAAGTTCATTCAAAACGTCGATGAGCGTCTTATTCTGCTTCTTAAAGAATGCCGCCATTTCGCAAATCATGAGCGAGCCGATAACTGCATCCTTGTCACGAACGTAGCTGCCTACGAGGTAGCCATAGCTTTCTTCAAAGCCCATGATATAGCGGTTTTCTTCACCCTTTGCTTCGAGAATACCGATTTGCTCGCCGATATACTTAAAGCCGGTCAGAATATCGATAACCTCACAGCCATAATCTGCCGCAATTTTATCACACAGACGGGAGGTAACGATTGTCTTTACCATCAAGGGGCTTGTAGGCATTGTGCCCTTTTCTGTACGCTGGCTGAGCAGGTAATAGAGCATAACTGCACCAACCTCGTTGCCTGACATGAGGGTGTAATCGTCGCCGTCCCTTACTGCGATACCAACGCGGTCACAGTCGGGGTCGGTTGCGAGGAGGATGTCGGGTTCAACCTTTTTTGCAAGGTCGAGTGCGAGGGTGAATGCCTCTCTGATTTCGGGATTGGGATAGGGTGCGGTGGGGAAGTTGCCGTCGGGCAATTCCTGTTCGGGTACGATTGTAATATCGTTTACGCCCATGCGGCCGAGTACCGTTCTAACCGGAATGTTACCCGAGCCGTTGAGTGCGGTGTATATGATTTTGAGTCCTGCTGATTTGAGAATTTCGGGATTAACCGACTGAGCCATAACGTTTTCGTAGTATTTTTCAAAAACGTCGTTGCCGATGAATTCGATCATTCCGCTATTTACTGCCTCGTCAAAGACGACGGTCTTAACTCCGTCGAAGGTATCAACCTTTTCGACATAGCCGAGCACCTCTTTGCTTGCCTCGGTGTTGAGCTGGCAGCCGTCGGGACCGTATGCCTTGTATCCGTTGTACTTTGACGGATTATGACTTGCCGTAACGACAACGCCTGCGTCACAGCCAAGTTCTCTTACTGCAAAGGACAGCATCGGAGTAGGAACGAGAACGGGATAGAGCCAAACCTTTATTCCGTTTGCGGCAAAAACGGTAGCAGCCGTTTTTGAAAAAACATCGGAATTGATACGGCTATCGTAGCCGATGGCAACGCTCTTGTTCTTTGCTACCGTGAGGATGTATTCGGCAAAGCCCTGGGTTGCACGGCCAACGGTATAGATGTTCATTCTGTTGGTACCTGCGCCGATAACTCCGCGAAGTCCGGCCGTACCGAAATCTAATTCACGATAAAAGCGGTCGAGAATTGCCTCGTCATCGCCCTTTATCGCGTTAAGCTCGTCTAAAATTGCCTTGTCGGTGGCTCTTTCGCACCAAAGGTCATATAAACTTTTAATCTTATCCATTTGTTATTCTCCGTTCAAAAGAAAATAATTTGAAAAACACTGATAATTATATAATAATAGCCCCATTTCTGTCAATCGGTTAGCGCTAATTTTAGAAACAATTAAATAATTTTGCCCCTTTGACAAAAAATAATGAAAAAGTGAAAAAGGGGAGTAGCCAAAAATGAAAAAAAGGGCGATTGCACTTTTTATTGTCGTGACGTTAATGTTTCTGACGTCGTCGTGGCGGATATACGATATTGTCAGCGATGTCGACCTTTCGGCCGCGTCCAGTCAAATGAGTTATAAGTTAACGGTCACCAGTCCGAGAGGAAACATCTATGACCGAAATTTGCGGAAGCTGGTATCTCAGCAAAGCAGGTATCTCGCCGCTGTGCCGTCGAATCTCGCGACGCTGAACGAAATTGACAGTAAGCTCGGCGATTATGCAAAGGTTGCCCGCGAGGCGCTCAAAAGCGGTAAGCCAACAGTAATCGAGGCGGTGTCCGACTTTTCCGCCGAGCAAAGCGTCCTTTTTAGTATCCCCATTCGTTACAGCGATAATCAGCTTGCAAGCCATATAATCGGCTACACCGACGGCTCGGGGCATGGCGTTGCGGGGATTGAATGTGCCTTTGATAAACTGCTGACCTGCGAGGATGACGTGACTGTCACTTATACCGTTGATGCGAATGGACGCGCTTTGTCGGGGGTGGAGCCGACAGTTTCGGGTACGACAGATATAAAAACGGGGGTCGTTTTGACCCTCGATAGCTCCATTCAGCGTATCACCGAGCAGGCGGCGAGGTCGATTAAAAGGGGCGCAGTCGTGGTAATGAACGCCAAAAGCGGTGAAATTCTTGCTCTCGCAAGCCGTCCTGATTACTCTCCGCTTAATCTCACTGATGCGTTAAAAAGTGATGAGTCACCCTTTATCAATCGCGCCTTTTCGGCATATAACGTCGGCTCGGTTTTTAAAATTTTGGTTGCCGCCGCGGCGGTCGATTCGGGCATTGGGAAAAGTGCAATCAACATTTGCAACGGAAATGTGCAAATCGGCACAAACACCTTTAATTGTCACAATTTGAGCGGTCACGGAGCGGTCGATATGACCGCCGCTTTGGCTAATTCCTGCAACCCGTATTTTATCAACCTCGCATCAAGGGTCGGCGCAAAGGATATCCTGTCCCTTTGCAAAAAACTACGATTTGACGAGAAAAAGAGCTTTGCAGACCGCCTTTTTGCCGTGTCGGGAGTGTTGCCGAGCGAAGAAAAGCTGTCCTCTCAACCCGCAGCATTGGCTAATTTTTCGTTTGGTCAGGGTGAATTATTGCTCACACCCATTGACGTTGCCGTGATGACGGCCATGGTTGCCAATGGCGGCTACCGAGTTTCACCTCGGCTTGTCAGCGGAATTATGCTTGCCGACGGCAGCGTTTCCGAGTATATGAGCGAGTCACCTCAGCGGGTGATTTCAGCCAATGCGGCGGATACAGTTGCCGAAATGATGACGGCGGTAATATCAAGTGGTACCGGCTCGTCAGCGGCACCGACACATCTTTCGGCAGGGGGCAAAACTGCAACGGCAGAGGCGGGATATAAATCGAATGGACAGTCGGTCAATCAGTGTTGGTTTTCGGGCTTTTACCCTCATGAAAATCCCGAATACGTCATTACCGTTTTAGCCGAAAACGGCATTTCGGGGTCAAAGACGGCGGCACCCGTTTTCAAGTCGGTTTGCGATGGCATTTATGAGCTGTATTACTCGTGATTTATCCGCTTGACAAAACGATTGGATAAATATATAATTATATTGTATTTTTTATATTTGTTATGACTGCGACAAAGCAAAAGGTAACTTTATTTACAGCTTGTGAAAGAGATGGGTGGCCGATTTAATTTTAAAATTGGCTGAAAGCCACCCTCATAAAGTTTCGCGTTACCGAGCCAGCTTTCGAGTCACCGCTAATCACGGCGCCTTATCAGCGTTAAAGGATAGATAAAAGAGGTCGTTTTTTAGATAAAAAAGCGGCAAATTGGGTGGTACCACGGAGCTCTCCCGTCCCTTTGGACGGGAGAGCTATATTGTTTTTTTGGAGGAAATGAAAAAATGGAATGGACGTCACTTAACGATTTAAGAGAGAAATTTTTGTCCTTTTTCGAGGAAAAGGGACATCTCCGCATGGCG
Organism: Clostridia bacterium; assembly: GCA_017381395.1. Taxonomy (GTDB): domain Bacteria; phylum Bacillota; class Clostridia; order Oscillospirales; family Acutalibacteraceae; genus UMGS1976. Next base: position 180 of record JAFOCH010000022.1, on the reverse strand, counting down.
AGTTTTTCGCTCGTCCCGAATAATGATAAGAGTCTTTTGCTCATCAATTCGGGCATGGCACCGCTTAAAAAATTCTTTACAGGCGAGGTTGTACCTCCGCGTAACCGCGTTGTAACCTGCCAGAAATGTATTCGTACACCCGACCTCGAAAGGGTAGGACACACAGCTCGTCACGGCACC
>JAFOCH010000021.1 GCA_017381395.1 Clostridia bacterium | reverse complement strand
TGCAAGCCCACCGAACTCGCATCAAAGACAGGTACAGACGCTGAAACCGAGTTCAAGAGTGGTAAGGCCGTATTTTATCAGAATGGTACATGGGCATACGGCTCATGCGCTTATGACGAAGCCACCGGCTTAGGACTCAAAGATGACGAATTTGGCATGCTTCCCATTTACATGGGCGTTGAAGGCGAAGAAAATCTCGGCCTCTGCACCGGTTCTGAAAACTACTGGTGTGTAAACGCAAAGGCAGACGAAGCTGACATTAAGGCAACTCTCGACTTCTTAAAGTGGGTTGTTACCGACGATGCAGGCACATCTGCTCTTGCAAACGACATGGCCTTCGTAATTCCGTTCAAGAATGCAAAAGAAGCTTCAAATCCGCTCGTTAAGATTGCTAATGACTATGTAACAGCAGGCAAGACCTCTGTTTCATGGAACTTCCCGACCATTCCTTCTGAGGATTGGAAAAATGGTGTAGGCGCTGCTCTTACTCAGTATGCTGCAGGCACAGGAAGCTGGGACGATGTTAAATTGGCATTTGTTGACGGCTGGGCCAGAGAATACAAAAAAGCAAACGGCTAATACTAATGTATAGTTGAGGGGGCGGGCGGAAACGTCCGTCCCCTTTGGTATAGGAGAATCGACTATGAAAGATAGAAAAAGAATAAAAAGATTAAATCCTCTTCGAGCATATTTTCCAATATTTGTTTTGCCGACCCTTGCTGCCTTCATAATCGGTTTTTTGTATCCGTTTATCAAGGGTATATACCTTTCGTTCTGCACCTTCAGAACGACCAGTGACGCAAAATGGGTCGGACTCGAAAACTATATAAAAGCGTTTAACGACGAGGGCTTTTTCCATGCGTTTTGGTACACGGCACTTTTCACCTTGGTATCGGTTATTGTAATCAACCTATTCGCATTTATGGTTGCTTACGTGCTCACACGCGGAATCAGAGGATCAAATACATTCAGAACGGTATTCTTTATGCCAAACCTTATTGGCGGTATCGTTCTCGGCTATATTTGGCAAATGATTTTCGATGGCATTTTGAGAAACTACGGAACAAGTATTGTACTTGATAGCCGTTTCGGCTTCTGGGGACTTATAATTCTAATGGCTTGGCAGCAGATAGGATATATGATGATTATTTATATCGCCGGACTGCAAAGCGTGCCCGAGGAGCTCAACGAAGCGGCAAAAATTGACGGAGCAAACGGCTGGCAGGTGCTTAAAAATATCACCATACCGACTGTTATGCCCTCAATCACGATTTGTACGTTTTTGACACTCACCAATTCATTTAAGCTATTTGACCAGAACCTTGCTCTTACAAACGGAGCACCTATTGCCTTTACGGCAGAGGGCGCAATTAAACAAACCGAAATGATTGCGCTGAATATTTATAACACGTTCTATACTAACGCAAATTGGCGAGGCGTAGGCCAGGCAAAGGCTGTGCTGTTCTTTATTTTAGTTGCGGCAATTGCACTTATTCAGCTTCGCTTCACCAGAAAGAGGGAGGTACAGCAATGAAATCAAAAGATTTTACTCTTGATAAAAAGAATAAACCGTCAAATATTATTTTGACGATAGTCTTTTCTGCAATTTCGTTAATTTATGTACTTCCTGTGCTTGTCGTTTTGATGAATTCGTTTAAGTTCAACGAGTACGTAAACTCGACAACCTTCGAGCTTCCGAATGCAATGTCCTTTGCAGGATTTAATAATTATATAAAGGGAATGACCTTTGGTAACTATCCGTTTTTTAATTCGGTATTTTACTCCTTTACAATCACGATTTTATCAACTATACTGATACTATTGTGTACTTCAATGTGCGCATGGTATTTATCCCGCGTTGATAATTTCATTTGCAAGGTTGTTTATTACCTTTGCGTATTTTCGATGGTAGTACCATTCCAAATGGTAATGTTCACCCTGTAAAAAACGGCTGACACGCTGAATTTGAATACGCCCTATACCATACCAATAATTTACCTTGGCTTTGGCGCAGGATTGGCGGTATTTATGTTTAGCGGCTTTGTAAAGTCGATGCCACTTTCGGTTGAGGAAGCGGCAAGTATCGACGGCTGCGGCCCGATAAGAACCTTTTTCCAGGTTGTACTGCCGATAATGAGACCTACAATTATTTCGGTAGGAATACTCGAAATAATGTGGATTTGGAATGACTATTTGCTGCCGTACCTTGTCCTCGACAGAAAGCTGTATATGACAATTCCTATTCATATTCAGTACCTGCAGGGAAGCTACGGTGCGGTTGACCTTGGTGCAACAATGGCACTCATTGTATTGAGCGTCATTCCTATTATAATTTTCTACGCAATTTGCCAGAAGCATATTATTAAGGGCGTTATGGCAGGAGCGGTAAAGGGATAATACCCATAAAGGATATAAAAAAGATTTAAAGGAGAGAATAATATGAGGTCGAGCGGAATACTGATGCATATTTCGTCATTACCGTCACGCTACGGAATCGGCACCTTTGGAAAGGAAGCATACCGATTTGCTGGTTTTTTGAAAAAGGCGGGGCAGTCTTATTGGCAAATTTTGCCCATTTGCCCGACCTCATATGGAGATTCTCCTTATCAGTCATTTTCCGCCTTTGCGATAAACCCGTATTTTATCGACCTTGATATGCTTGCAGGCGACGGTCTCTTAAAGCCCGAGGAATATCAAACAATCAACTGGGGCAATGATATATCAAAGGTTGATTACGAAATTATTTATAATAATCGATATAAGGTGCTGAAAAAAGCATATACCCGATTTAAGAAAAAATTACCCGCCGACTATGCCGACTTTTGCGCGGAAAACAGCTTTTGGCTTGATGATTACGCCTTGTTTATGGCAATAAAGGATGCCAATAAGGGAATCGTCTGGAACGCGTGGGAAAAAGGACTCAAACTTCGCGATAAGGATAGCATCGAAAAGGCAACCGAAAAGTATAGCAATGCAATCGGCTTCTATAAAATGCAGCAGTATCTGTGCTTTAAGCAGTGGAGTGCCTTAAAGGAATACGTCAATTCTCTGGGACTGAAAATTATCGGTGATATGCCAATTTACGTTTCGGCCGATAGCGCTGATGTTTGGTCGCGACCTGATCAGTTTTTACTTGATAAAAACGGCAATCCCACCGAGGTTGCAGGTTGTCCGCCTGACGCTTTTTCCGAGGACGGTCAGCTGTGGGGAAATCCGCTTTATAATTGGCCGCGAATGGAGAAGGAGGACTTTTCCTGGTGGTGCAAGAGGATTTCGTTCGCGTTTAAGGTTTTCGATACCCTTAGAATCGACCATTTCCGCGGCTTTGAGGCATATTATTGCATTCCTTACGAAGCAAAAACGGCTATCGATGGCGTTTGGAAAAAGGGTCCCGGAATGAAGCTTTTCAACGCGATAAAGAAAAATTGTGGTGACCTACCCATTATCGCGGAGGATCTGGGCTATCTTACCGAGGACGTACGAAAATTACTTAAAGATTCAGGATTCCCCGGAATGAAGGTTTTACAGTTTGCCTTTGACAGTAGGGAAGAGAGCGATTATCTGCCCCATTCTTATGACAAAAACTGTGTCGTTTATACGGGTACACACGACAACGATACTATAATGGGCTGGACAAAAACGGCGGCACCGACCGACGTTAAGTATGCCCGTCAGTATATGCACGTCAATGATAACGACGGATTTAACTGGATAATGATGAAAACTGCGTGGGCAAGTCCTGCCGATACTGCGATTATGATGATGCAGGACTTTATGGGACTGTCAAGCGAAGCTCGAATGAACGAGCCATCCACCCTCGGTGGTAACTGGCAGTGGCGTATTGACGGCGCTTGTATAAATGATTGGCTTGCCGGAATTATATATGATAATACAAAAATTTATTGTCGCTTGCCTCTTTCGGAGATAGAGTGTGCCGAATCCGACGAAATTAAAGCCGACAAATAACTTGAAAAAAATATAATAATGTGGTATTTTATTTAAAGTTGATAAAAAAGGGGGTCTTAATATGCATTTACAGGAATCAGGCGAAATGTATCTTGAGACCATCTTGGTTTTGTCAAAAAAGATTGGGAATGTCCGCTCGATTGATATTTGCGAGCATATGGGCTTTTCAAAGCCGAGCGTAAGCCGCGCTATTAGCTTGTTAAAAAGTGGCGGCTATGTTATCGCGAATAGCGACGGACACCTCTCTCTTACCGAAGAAGGATATTCAGTAGCGTACAAAATTTATGAGCGTCATAATGTTTTGACCGAGTTTCTTATCCGCCTTGGCGTGAATAAAGAAACTGCATCCGAGGATGCTTGTAAAATGGAACACGACATAAGCGATGAATCTCTTTCGGCGATAAAGCGGTTTATCGAAAAATAATTTTACATATCGGGGGACATTATGAAAAAAATAGTTGCAATTATTTTGGCAGTGTTATGCTTAATGGGTGCGCTTTGCTCATGTTCGGGCGGCGACGCCGATTCAGCTTCCAGTCAGATTATTTTAAAGGATGAGGATGGCGAGGTTATCGCTGATACCAATAACGGAGACAAGGTCGAAATTGACAACCAAACCGGCGAAATCACCATCACCGATAAGGACGGCAACGAAACTGTAATCGATACTAATAAAAAGCCGACAACCATTATTCAGGGTAGCGGTGATAAGGAAACGTCATCGCAAATAAAAGGGCCGTTCGAATCATCGTCAAGCAATGTTAATTCGTCGACCTCGTCAAACGTCGCTTCGGGAAGTAATCCCGAAAGTAACGCATCGAGCAATAACGAAGACACAAGCTCAACAAAGCCGAGTGATTCGGCTTCATCCGGAACACAGACTGTAATCGACGGAATCGAAACAGCTGAGGATTGGCTGTAATAATATGAATTAAAAAAAGCTTCTGCAAAGGGCGGTATGCCCCGAGCAGAAGCTTTTTTGTTATATCTCGGATATTTTCCAAATGTCACTTACGTATTCGCTAATGGTTCTGTCGGACGAAAATTTGCCGCTTGAAGCGAGGTTGATAAATCCCTTTTTAGAGAATTCTATTTGATTTTTCACGTCGCGGTTTAGCTTCATTCGTGCTTCGTAGAAGGTGGTGAAATCAAGCAACAGATAGTATTTATCAGCTCTTTCATATTCCGAATCAGTGAGTAGCGAATCGAATATTTCTTTAAAAACACCGCTGTTTCCATCGTCAAAGGTGCCGTCGATCAAAGTGTTCAGCACTCTGTTGATTTTCGCATTGCTTTCATACAATTTCCGCGGCTCGTACTCATCCTTTATTTCGTTGAGTGTGTCCACCGTCATACCGAAAATATAGTTATTTTCCTCACCGCCTTCATTAACGATTTCGATGTTTGCACCGTCCAAGGTGCCGAGCGTAACCGCACCATTCATCATCATTTTCATGTTTCCCGTGCCGCTTGCTTCTGTGCCTGCGGTCGAAATTTGAACCGAAACGTCAGCGGCAGCTACCAATTTTTCCGCATAGGTCACGTTGTAGTTGGGTAAGAAAACGATTTTCATATATTTCGATACTTCTTCATCATTTTCAATCATATTTGCTATTTCGTTTATGAATTTGATTATGCCTTTTGCCCGTCTGTATCCCGGAGCCGCCTTTGACGCAAAAATAAAGGTTGTCGGCTCAAAGTCGGTTATCACGCCATCCTTTATATCGAAATAAATTGCAAGCAACACAAGTGCGTTTAGCAATTGCCTTTTGTATTCGTGGAGCCGTTTAATCTGAATATCAAACACTGTGTTGGGGTCGATTTTTATGCCGCCTTGTTCAAGCAAATATTCCGCCAACTGTTCGCGCTTTTTCTTCTTTATTTTCATAAAGCTGTCAATAACCGCACTATCATTTTCAAAATCGTGCAGCCGCTGAAGCTCATTTGTGTCGGTTACCCATTTATCGCTCGAAAGCAACCCCGTAATGAGCGTCGAAAGCTCGTTATTGCATAAGCGAAGCCATCTTCTCTGGGTGATGCCGTTTGTTTTGTTTCGAATTTTGTTGGGATAAATCTTATGCCAATCCGACAGAAGCTCGGTTTTCAGTATTTCCGTGTGAATGGCGGCAACTCCGTTTACTGCTGATGAAGCATATACGGCGAGATTTGCCATATTCACCGTTTTATCCTTGATAATCGCAATATTGTCTATGATTTTTTTGTCTATTTTTCTTTCCGTAAGCTCATCTTTCATCACTGAATCAATCTTTTTTATAATCGGAGCTATTTGCGGCAGGGTTTCTTCGATAAGTGCCATATCCCATTTTTCGAGTGCTTCCTGCATAACAGTGTGGTTGGTGTAATTGAATATATTTTTCGCCATTTCGAGTGCATTGTCAAAGGTGACTCCCATCTCGGTCATAATGCGGATAAATTCGGGTATTGCCAGTACGGGGTGGGTGTCGTTAAGCTGAATGGTTGCGTATTTCTCGATTTCGTTTATACTACCGTGAGCGAATATAGTCCGCCTTATTATATCTTGAAGTGATGCAGAGGTGAAAAAATACTGTTGCTTTAGACGAAGCATTTTACCCTCTTTTTTTGTATCGTTTGGATATAATACTCGCGAAATATTTTCGGCATTGTTTTTGTCGTCCAGTGCCTTGTCATATTCCTGTTCGTTGAATAGCATAAAGTCAAAGGGCTCGGTTGGCTCTGCCTGCCATAATCTGAGTGTCCCGATGTTGTCGGTGCCATAGCCGATTATTGGCATATCATATGCTACCGCGGTCACACTCTGGTCACCGAAATCAACCGTAACCGCAAGGTCATCTCGCCTTATCGACCAGGGGTCACCTCCGCGTGTCCAATTGTCAATTTTTTCGACCTGCTCTCCGTTCTCAATTTCCTGCTTAAACAGTCCGTATTTATATCTGATTCCGTATCCCATCAGTGGCAGATTGAGTGTAGCCGCACTGTCCAAAAAGCATGCCGCAAGCCGTCCTAAACCGCCGTTTCCTAGTGCCGCATCCTCGCAACTTTCCATCTCTTTAAGTGACAGACCTTTTTCGCCAAGCAGTGCATCAATTTTATCGGTCAGTCCTAAACAGAGCAGGTTATTATAAATAGCTCTGCCGACCAAATATTCTGCCGAAAAGTAGTAGGCGCATCTTGTCTTTTCCTGCTTTTCGCGGCTTGTCTTCCACCGTTCCGCAATTTGAGCGATAATCGAGCGCGACACGGCCGTATGAAGCTGATTTGACGTAATATCATTTAGCCCGCTTGCAAAAAGAGCTTTTGATATTATTTCGGCTTCGTTAATTATTGTTTTATCGTTTATATTCATTTTCCGCCTCCGTAAATTGATATGTTTACAAAGGCATTTTTCCCAATAAAAATAAAAAAATGCGAACAAGCGACTTTAAAATAGCACTCATTCGCATTATTTTTTAAATATAAACTATATTTGTCATAATTCCTGACGGGGTGATTTCAATGATTCCGTAGCTATTTTTACCGCCGCGACCTGCCGAGCCGGGATTGAGAATGTAAAGTCCGTCGCGGTACTCATTATGTGTTATATGCGTGTGTCCGTAAAGCATAATGTCGCATTCATTTCGTTTTGCTTCGGCTACCATGCCGACAATACCCGATTTTACGCTAAATGTATGTCCGTGCGCGATTAAAAGCTTTTTACCGCCTAAAAATATGATTTTTTCATTATCTGCGCTGCATCCGAGGTCACAGTTTCCCTTTACCGAAATGCAGAGCTTGTCATCAAAATAAAGCGAAAAATCCTCAAAGTCACGCCACCCGTCACCTAAAAAAATAAAGGCGTCGGCACCTCTTTGCGAAAGTCCGATGTCAATTAGATTCCCGCATTTGCCGTGCGAGTCGGACATTACAATAATTTTCATATCGTGTAACCTCGTATCATATAATGTATTGAAAAAATTAAAAGGGTGATTTTATGAGTAACAATCATGATAATTTAATAAATTCAGCGGTAAATCATTTTTGCACGACTCCCGATGCAATCAAATCGGCCGT
>JAFOCH010000166.1 GCA_017381395.1 Clostridia bacterium | reverse complement strand
CTCATCAGAACACAGCCGATTTCGATTGTGCTGAGCAGCTTCGACGGACTTTACGTTCCCAACGATGCACTCGAAATCGTCGACGGTAAAAAGGGCGTTTATATCAAAAACGGAAACACCGTAAAGTTCATACCCATCGAGGTTGTATATAACGGAAACGACTTTGTTGTATGTAAAAAGGGTGGCGACCTGCGACTCTATGACGAGCTTGTTATAAAGGGAAATGATTTATATGACGGAAAAGTTATTAACTGAGGATATAAAGGAACGTTGCGCAATTTTTGACGAGAATTTTGCCGACGTAACCGAGCGAATCGAAAAGGCGGCGGCACTTTCGGGCAGAAAAGCTGATGAAATTATGCTTCTTGCCGCGACAAAGACTATACCTGTCGAGGTTATCAACCACGCGATAAATAATGGAATAAAGCTCATTGGCGAAAACAAGGTGCAGGAACTTTTGTCAAAGATTGACGAGTACGACTCATCTGCCGACCGCCACTTTATCGGTCATTTGCAGACTAATAAGGTGCGTCAGGTGGTAGGCAAGGTGAGTATGATTGAGTCGGTTGATTCCTTCCGCCTTGCTAACGAGATTTCGCGCAGAAGCGAGGAAATGGGTATTGTGACCGACATTCTCGTCGAAGTTAACATCGGCGGAGAGGAATCAAAATCGGGAATAAAGCCCGAAGAAACCGAATCATTTTTGCAGGAAATTTCCGAGTTAAAAGGAATAAAAGTGCAGGGACTGATGACAATTCCGCCCATTTGCGAAAAAAACGAAGAAATTTTGCGATATTTTGAGCAAATGAACAATCTATTTGTTGACATTTCGAATAAAAATATAGATAATATAAATATAAAATATTTATCTATGGGAATGTCAGACGATTTCGAGCAGGCAATTATTTGCGGAGCGAATATTGTCCGTGTAGGAACGCGACTCTTTGGTCGCCGAAATTATGCGGTGTAACCCATCGATAATGATTTGACTTTTTAAACAAAAAAACGGGGAGTGTTTTATTATGGGAATAAAGGACAAGCTTTCAGGATTTTTCAGAGCACAGGAGGATGAATACGATAGCTTTTCACCCGATGAATACGATTACTACGACGAGGAGGAAGTAGAAGCACCTGCAACCACCTCGTATACAAAGTCGACCGCCGATAGATCAAAGGTCGTAAATATGAGAAATGCGGCACAGCTTCAGGTCGTACTCGTAAAGCCCGAACGCTTCGAGGACGCACCGTCAATTGCCGACCACCTCAATAGCAAACATACCGTTGTACTTAATCTTGAAAAAACACCAAAGGATATTCAGCGCCGCCTTATAGACTTTTTGAGCGGTGTTGCTTACGCAAACAACGGACTTGTAAAGCGCGTTGCTGCAAACACCTTTATGATTACGCCGTACAATGTCGATGTAATGGGCGATATGCTCATTGACGAAATCGACGGCGGAATGTACCGTTAACCGAATAAAACTATCGAGTGATCGCATACACCGTCGGATAGTACGACAGGTGTATGCGACCATTTGTGCTTTTAAAGATAATCAGTAGCAACCTACTGGTTTGATCAAAAAAAGGGGGGGCATCATGGTAACCGCAGACGAAATTAGAAATAAAGAATTTTCGCGAGCAGGAATGAGCGGGTACAAAAAAATTGAGGTTGACGTATTTCTGGACGAAATAGTAAACACGATAAATTATCTGACTACAACGGCCGCTGCAAATGAAAAAAAGATAGCCGACTACGAGCTTAAACTCAACGAGTATAAGGCTGACGAGCAGGCGATCCAGGCGGCACTCGTTAATGCCGAGCGTGTGAGTGAGCAGCTCATTTCCGAGGCAAAGGTAAAGGCGGACGACACCGTTTTTGCCGCTAATGAAAAGGCAAACGAAATAATGGCAAAGGCGAATGTCGATTCGGAAGCAACCATCAGCGAGGCAAAGGAAAAGGCCGAAGCTATGGTTACTGAGGCACAGCGTCTTTCAAAGGAGCTTTCCGACACGACCGAAAGGGTTACCCGCGAAAGCATCGAAACAACAAAGGTAAAAACCGAGGCAATGGTAGCCGCCGCAGAAGAGAGTGTAGCTCAGCAGCAGAAGCTATTTGACGAGCTTAAAATGCAGGTAGCCCTCTTTAAGCGCGATATTTTAGCCCAGCTCGGTGACCAAACCAAGCTTGTTTCCGAAATGCCGAACGCAATCATACCCGAGCCGGAGGTTGCAGCAGCCGAGGCGGAAATTCCTGCGACCGAAGAGGTTGTAGAGGAAGAAGCTCCAGAATGTAACGACATCGAACGCATAATTAGCGAAATGCGTACTGCCGAAGAGGAGCCGATCATTCTCGGCGCAACAGAGGCCGAAATAGAAACGGATGCCGTCGACGAATCGGCCGAGCAGAAAGAAATGCCCGAAACCGACACCACCGAGCGAAAGGCGCCGAATTTTAAAGTAAACATTGATTTTGACGAGGACGAAACCGAGGAGGAAGAGGATTCCGACGAGGCGGAGGACGATGTTAATATAAATTCCGAAACAGAGAGAACACCTTACACCTTTAACGGTGACGTTTCGGAAATCTCAGAATGACAAACAGGAAAGGTAGTTTAAACAAAATGGCACAGGATTATAACAAGACTCTTAATCTGCCGTCAACGGAATTCCCGATGCGTGCAGGACTTCCCGAGAGAGAGCCCCAGGCACTCGCTCAGTGGGACGATATGAAACTTTATGAAAAAATGCTCAAAAAGAACGAGGGCAACCCGAGCTACATTCTTCACGATGGCCCTCCCTACGCAAACGGAAAGATTCATCTCGGCACCGCTCTTAACAAGATACTTAAGGACTTTGTCATCAAGTACAAGAGCATGACAGGTCACTATACACCTTATGTTCCGGGCTACGATACTCACGGACTTCCCACCGAGTTAAAGGCACGTAAGGCAGCAGGTGTAGGTAACGCAACTCAAATTTCGGCACTCGAACTTAGAAAGATGTGCCGCGAGTTTGCACTCGGCTTTGTTGACGACCAGCGCGACCAGTTCAAGCGTCTCGGCGTACTCGGTGAATGGGATAACCCCTATCTCACACTCAAACCCGAATTTGTCGCAAAACAGATTGAAGTATTCGGCGAAATGGCTAAAAAGGGCTATATTTACAAGGGATTAAAGCCGGTTTACTGGTGCCCCGAATGTCAGACAGCTCTTGCCGAAGCCGAAATTGAATATGCCGAGGATCCCTGCCATTCAATATTTGTAAAATTCAAGGTAAAGGACGATTTTGGCAAGATTTCTGCTCTCGGAGCCGACCTTGATAAAACATATTTTGTAATCTGGACCACAACTACCTGGACCTTACCCGGTAACGTCGCAATCTGTGTTGGTCCGAATTACGAATACAGCATAGTAAAGGCAAACGGCGAGTATTATGTAATGGCTACCGACCTTGCCGCTACTGCGCTCAAAGCTGCAGGAATCGAAGAATTCGAAATAGTTGGCACTTTAAACGGTAGTGAGCTTGAGCTTATGACCGCCCAGCATCCCTTCCTCGACAGAGAGTCGCTTCTTATTGTCGGTGACCACGTTACACTCGAAAGTGGTACAGGTTGCGTTCATACAGCACCCGGTTTCGGTGTTGACGACTTTGAAGTTTGCCGCAAGTATAAGCAGCTTCCCATCGTTGTTTCTGTTGACGCAAAGGGTATCTTGACCGAGGAAGCAGGTCAGTTTGCCGGACTCAATACCGACGACGCAAATAAAAAGATTGCACTCCACCTCGAAAGCACGGGCAACCTTCTCGCCCTTCAGAAGATAATTCACCAGTATCCGCATTGTTGGCGTTGCAAGTCGCCCATTCTTTTCAGAGCGACAGAGCAGTGCTTCTGCTCCATCAGCGACTTTGCTGATAAGGCAATCGAGGCAATCGACACGGTTGAATGGGTTCCCGCTTGGGGCCGTGACCGTATCGCAGGAATGGTAAAGGATCGTTCCGACTGGTGCATTTCACGTCAGAGAACCTGGGGCGTTCCGATTCCGATTTTCTATTGTGAAGATTGCGGAGCCGAAATTATCAATGACGAAACCATCTCTAACCTTTCCGCTATATTCCGTAAGGAAGGCGCAGATGCTTGGTACGCTCACGAAGCAGCCGACCTCCTTCCCAACGGATACAAGTGTGCAAAGTGCGGCGGTACCCATTTCAAAAAAGAGAGCGATATCATGGACGTTTGGTTCGACTCGGGCTCAACCCATGCCGCAGTTCTCGATAACAGAGATTATTTGGGCAGCCCTGCCGACCTCTATCTCGAAGGTGCCGACCAGTACCGCGGCTGGTTCCAGTCGTCCTTGCTTACTTCGGTAGCAACAAAGGGAGTTTCCCCGTATAAGACAATTGTTACTCACGGCTGGGTTGTTGACGGCGAGGGTAAAAAGATGT
>JAFOCH010000165.1 GCA_017381395.1 Clostridia bacterium | reverse complement strand
GATGGCCTTTACGGTATCTTTTACAGAAGCGAGAGAAGCATAAGCGATTGCCGCAGGGTTGCTTGCAACAGTGATGATAACGTCGCCGGTAGAGGTGAGTTCCTGACGATACTTGCATTTATCTTCGGTATCGGTGATAGACTCAAAGCCGTCTCTTGTACCGCTGCCTGCTTCACGGCCGATGAGTACGATCTCAGTATCGTTGCCGCCGACTTCTTTCCAATTCTTGATTTCACCTGTGTAGATCTTTGCGACGGTTTTGGCATCGAGGTCAGAAATTGGGTTGTTAGGATTTACAATGATTGCGATGCCGTCATAGGCGAGGATTGTTCCTTCAAGACCATTCGCTTTTTCCTAGTATTTGAGGTTGCGGCTTGCAAGACCGATGTCGCATCTGCCTTCCTGAACCGCCTGAATGCCTGCGCCGGAGCCGGTAGCGTTGTAGGTTACGGTAATGCCGGTGTCAGCTTCAAAGGCTTCACTCAAAGCACCGATAACCTTGTTCATAGAGGTAGAGCCGTCTGTTGCGACTGCTTCTTTGCTACCACCGCATCCGGTAAGTGCGCATACGATGAGCATTGCTACTGTGAGTAAACTAATAATCTTTTTCATCTTCAAAATCTCCTTTTGATTTATTATTTGCACTTTTCTCTTGAGTACGCCTATATTGTAAGTTTTGGTAGTAAAATCCGTAAGCAAACCGGTGTAAAATCGAAGTAAAATAAGTTTTGGGCAAAAAAGACGGCAGAGAGATGATAATCTCCCTGCCACCGCTGTAGTTTAAGCGTAAATTATATCGTGGTTTACGATTTCGGTTGCTCTGCTACGGATGTTGTTCATCCGAGCAACCCATTCCATTTGGTTATCTGCTTTGAGTTGTTCGGTCACACCCTCACGCTCTGCCATCTGTTTTACGAGCCGAAAAAACATGTCCTCAGCCTGCTTGTTTACATCGGCAAGGTGTCTGTTCAGTTCGCATTTTGTGAGCAAGCTCGTATAAAAACCTTTGCGGTGCGCCTTAATATGCTGCAAGTGCCGCTGTCCCCAAATGCCGACTTCGACTTGTTCTTCTGCGGGTAATGCAAGGTCGGGCAGATAATAATCGCCTTGCAAGGTGTAGCTGATACCCGTTCTTTCGTCTGTGAAATGCTGTTTCATTGTGTTGTCCTCCTTGTAATTTTATCTTGAGCGTTCATCACGCCGTTTACCTTTGTTTGCTCTTGCTTGCTCAAGCAGATTGTCAATTTGCCTGCTGCCGAATACCTTTCGGAGCAGTTTATAATCACGCAGATCTTCACGGAGATATTCGTTTTCATTCTCTAAAGCCGACACCCGATTTTTCAATCGCTCGTTGCTACTCGCAAGTGAATGGTTGGCGGTGCGCCACCGTTCAAAATCAGTTCTCGCTTCAAAATACCGACTCAGAGTTTTAATAACAAGTGCCTTTAATCGCTTTATCAGCGGATCGACAAACTTGGTTTTATAACTCCGTGCCGACATCATTGCCGTTGGTTCAGGTAACTGATATTCAGGCTCATTTTCAAAATTTTGCGAGATGGTTGTGATAACCTTTGCACTCTCAGTGAGGTTTTCGATCTGCTTTTCGAGAATATTTGCTTCGTCGGTTTTCTCCTTGACAACCACATCTAACTCCGCTAATTCTCGCTGACGTTCCTGCAATTTATAATCGAGAACATCGAGATGGGGACGTTCCATTCCTTTGTGTTCCCACTCAATTCCGTGCCTTTCCATAATGGCGGCGAGCTGTTCTTTTTCGGCTTGTATCCACCTTGCCCACTCGCTGTCCTTTTTGTGAACACCGACAAATCCTTGCACTTTTAACGCTTGCTTAAGGGATACTCTTGTTTCAAGTCCACGCTTGCCGTCGGTCTTGATGAAGGGTACAAAATCGATGTGCAAGTGTGGTGTTGCTTCATCCAAATGCAGGTGCGCCGAGAACACTCTGAGGTTGGGATTACGCTCGGCAAAGCCTTTCATATACTCGTCAAGTATTTCGGTGGCGAGCCTTCCGGTGTCGCTATCGACGGCGGTATTTTCCCAATCACCAATCTGCATTATGATTTCGTGGAACGGTTTTTCCTGCTTTCCGAAGCGTATTTTTTCGTAATAATCATCTATCATACGGTCGGCTCTCGTTTGCTTGGCGTTGTATTTTTCGAGTGCTTCATCAAACAATTCGTGGTAAACATCACGGATATTTTCATCACAGTAGGCAATGTTTTGGTGCGACCTTTCGGGATCGACGTTGCCTGCGTGAAAGGTGCGATTGTTGTGTCTGAGCGAGCCTTTTCCGACCATTCCGCTTATCGTTCTTTTCAAATAATCACTTCCTTTTTCCTTCGCCGCCGTGCGGCGGGTTTTGTTACTTTTGTCAAAAGTAACGCAAAAGCACTTTCGACAGCCTTCGTCTATCAAAAGGTGCCATTGCGCTCTCCGAGGGGGTTATGGGGCGTTGCCCCGTTGTCTGCGGACAACTCCCCAGCAGTGCCGCCCTTTGAAAAGGGCACCCTGCACCCCGCCTAAACTTCCCGTGTCGGT
>JAFOCH010000164.1 GCA_017381395.1 Clostridia bacterium | reverse complement strand
GGGTGATTTTATGAGTAACAATCATGATAATTTAATAAATTCAGCGGCAAAGCATCTTGGCACGACTCCCGATGCAATCAAATCGGCCGTGCAAAGCGGTTCGGTGGATAACCTAATTTCGAGTATGCCTCCCGAAGAAGCTGAAAAGTTAAAAAAATTCTTGTCAAATAAGGCGGCAACCGAAAAGCTTTTAAAATCGCCTCAGGTGCAGGAGCTGATGAGTAAGCTGATGGGTAATAAAAATGAATGACATTGTATCCCAGCTTTCGTCATTTATCGAAAGTAAAGAGGGAATGGATACGGTAAAAAGCTTGGCGGAATCGTTTATGTCTGGCGACTCGGACATTTCGTCACTGCTTTCGTCCATTGTACCTGATGTGCCGTCCTCCGCTCCGCCGCCAAAAAAGGAAGAAAGCGCAGACACGTCGCTTCCGATCTCGCCCGCTCAGCTATCGTCCATAATGCAAATTATGAGAGCGTTTAATAGCTCGTCCGACGATTCAAGGACGCGACTTCTTTTAGCACTTAAACCGCATTTGAGCGATAAACGGCGCGAGCGCGTTGATAAGGCAATAAAGATAATGAAGCTCCTTGCAATAATGCCAATGATAACCGAAAGCGGTATTTTTAAATTATAGCACATTTATTTTATTATGAAAAGAGCGGTGCAAAAAATGGCTGAAAATAATAGTCGAAATTCGAGATGGTCGCAAAGCGGATTTGCTAATCGAGGGGATAGCGGACAGCAAAGGGTAACGCAGAATACAGACAACAGAAACGAGCATCGCGGAGTACGTCAGGGTAACGAGCAGAGAGCGGAGCAACAGACAGCAAATCGTTCCCGCCCGATAATGCCCGATTACGTCCGACCGTTTAGAAACGCTACCGCGTCTGCACGTCAACCCGTGCATGCGCACCAATCTTCGCCACCGCACCAATCTTCGCCACTTCGCCAATCTTCGCCACCGCACCAACCTCTGTCACCGCACCAACCCGCCAAAAGCGGCATCGGCGGCTTTTTAGACAAACTTAATTTAAAAAACTTTGATTTAGATGCCGACAGAGCGCTTATTATTATGATGATGGCGCTTTTGCAAAAGGAAACCTTTGACGAAACACTTATGCTGGCATTACTTTATATAATGCTGTGATTTTTTATACCGAAATCTGCCAATAATATTCTTATAATACGATAAGGAGAAAAACATGGCGGATTACAATTACTTAAAGGACAGAATCAAACAAATGAGCATACCGTCAATGCTTTATACGGCTAGGGCGGTCAGGGACAGAAGTGATAAAAGTACTATCGGCACGGTTGACGATATGGTCAGGTGCGGAATAAAATATTCGGCAGGTTATACCGATTATTACAACTGCGCCTTTGAAACAAAAAAAGCAGCCGAGCGCAGAAATACCATCACGCGTGGCGTTAATAACGGCTATGTAAAGGCGCTCAACAGCGGCGAATTACACGATTGCTTTAATGACAAGCGGCAGCTTTACCGACTTTATGCCGATTTTATTTCACGCGATTGGCTAGAGTTGGAAAGAACAAATGCACATCAACTTCGCGCGTTCTTAGGAGGTGATACTACGGCAGTGGTTAGATCCTCCGATACAAAAGTGGAAAAGGACAGCTTTGTTCTCAATTTGCTCGGGATAAACGACTACGAGGACTTACGCGAGCGGCTGATTAGAATGGGGCTGAATATAATAGAAAAATGCGTCAGACAAAATGAACAACTCGAACGTCTTTGCGGAAACGCACTAGGCATAATTCGTGTCGTAACTGTTGGTGAAATGCCCGTTTTTTCCTGCCTTAATATCCGTCAGGGAAAGTCACTTCTCACGGCCGAAATTGACGAAAAAACAGGTGTAGTAAAGGGAAGTGCTTTTGACGAAAACAATGGTCTGTATTACCGACACCCGATTACTAACAAGCGGTTTGACGGATTTCATATACCGCTATGGAACGAGATTCTCTCTACCGTTTCAGCGGCTTCAAAGGTGCTTACATCGGTCAATTACTGTGGGTGGGATATCGCTGTTTTAAATGACCGAGCAGAGCTTATCGATGCTACAAGCTTTCCTCGCCACGATTTTTACCGCGTGTGTGATAATAAGAGCTTGAGGTATAAAATTGAGCAGGAAATGTATAGCGGAATAAAAAATAATCATAAAATTACCGTGAATAAGAAATAAAAAAATAACCTGTTGCATTTTTTGTAATGCAGCAGGTTATTATCTATTATTCTTATTGTTCGGCGATAAGGTCGGTCATCGAGTACATACCCGCACCTTTTCCTACCATGAATACAGCGGCTTTTACTGCGCCAACAGCGAACACTTCCTTCGATCTTGCCGAGTGAGAAAGTGTGATAATTTCGTCACGTCCTGCAAAGATAACTTCGTGCTCGCCAACGATTGTACCACCTCTGACCGCGTGCATACCGATCTCTTTTTTCGGACGCTTTTCTCTGACGGAATGACGGTCATATTTGAGTTCGTACGCTTCGTCGAGCTGCTCATTAATCGCGTTTGCAAGCATAATTGCCGTGCCGCTCGGGGCATCAATCTTTTGATTATGATGCGCTTCGATAATCTCGATGTCAAAGCTGTCTGCGAGTACGGCAGTTGCCTTTTTCAGCAGGTCAGCGAGCAAATTGATACCGAGCGTCATATTGAACGAAAAGAAAATCGGTTTCATTTTTGCAGTTTCTTTAATCATTTCGGTCTGCTTTTCGTCAAAGCCGGTTGTAGCAATTACTGCGGGAGTATTTGTATCGTGAACATAGCTTAAAAGCGAAGAAAGTACCGACGGATGAGAAAAGTCGATAATAACATCGGCTTCACATTTTATGTCCGAAAACGAGGAAAAAACAGGGTAGCTTGACAGCATCACCGCGTCCTTGTCAACGCCGGCAACAATTTCGCAATCGTCACGCGAATCGACAATGTCGGTAATGAATTTACCCATTTTTCCGTTGCATCCGCTTAAAATAATGCGTGTCATTTTTTCACATCCTAAAATACTTTTATTTTGTGAGTCCAACCTTTGCCATTTCGGCTTCGAGTGCCTTTCGTGCCGGCTCGCTCATTCTGATAAGCGGCAGACGGCATTCACCTACGTCATGGCCCATGATGTTGAGCGCTTCCTTAACGGGGATCGGGTTAACGTCTGAGAAGAGTGCGTCAACCAGCGGCAAATATTTGAGCTGTAACTCGCTTGCCTTTTTAAAATCACCGTCGAGAGCATACTGGCAAATGTTGTGTGTTTCCTGCGGCACAACATTTGAAAGTACCGAGATAACACCGAGTCCGCCGAGCGACATAATCGGAACGATTTGGTCATCGTTGCCTGAATAAATGTTCAGATCTTCGCCGCAAAGGTGCGCAATCTGAGCAACTGCGGAAATGTCGCCGCTAGCTTCCTTTGTAGCGACAATGTTCTCGATTTTTGAAAGTTCCTTATAGGTTTCGGGTTTGATATTTGTACCCGTTCTCGAAGGAACGTTGTACAAAATCACCGGCAGAGTAGTGCTATTTGCAATAGCGGTAAAGTGAGCAATAAGTCCTGCCTGCGAAGTTTTGTTATAATAGGGGGTAACAACGAGCATAGCATCAGCACCGGTCTGTTCGGCGAGGACTGCCGTTTTAACGGCAAAGGCGGTGTCGTTGCTTCCGGTGCCTGCGATTACGGGGACGCGACCCTTTGCAAATTCGACCGTCTTTTTAATTACCTCGATATGCTCATCGATGTCGAGCGTAGCCGATTCGCCGGTAGTTCCGCAGGCGACGATTGCATCGGTGCCATTCTGAATTTGGAACTCAACCAGTTCTTCAAGCTTTGTATAGTTTACAGAACCGTCCTGATTCATAGGTGTAACCAGCGCAACTGCTGCACCGGTAAAAACAACCTTTTTCATAACTAATTCCCTCCAAACTTATTTATCAGTCAAGATAGCCCATAGCGCAAAGGAGCTCGGCCATTAAAACGCCACCGCCGGCAGCACCTCTGAGGGTATTGTGTGATAAACAAACGAATTTATAATCGTACTGGGTGTCCTCGCGGAGACGTCCGGTAGAAATAGCCATACCGCCTTCGAGGTCACGATGTAATTTTGCCTGAGGCATATTGTCCTCGGTGAAATAGTGGATAAACTGCTTGGGTGCGCTCGGGAGATTGAGCTCCTGTGCCTTTCCGCTGAAATTAGCCCAAACGTCGAGAATTTCTTCCTTTGTCGGCTTTTTATCAAAGTTTACGAATACAGCGGCTGTGTGACCGTCAGAAACGGGTACGCGCAAGCACTGAGCAGTAAATGCAGGGCTTGTAGCGGGGACAATCTTGTCACCTTCGATTTTACCCCAAATTTTGAGCGGCTCTTTTTCTGATTTTTCTTCTTCACCACCGATATAGGGGATAACATTATCAACCATTTCGGGCCAGGTGTCGAATGTTTTTCCTGCACCTGAAATTGCCTGGTATGTGCAAACGAGAACCTTCTTTACGCCAAATTTTTCGTCAAGCGGATAGAGGGCAGGAACATAGCTTTGGAGTGAACAGTTGGACTTAACTGCGATAAATCCGCGCTTTGTGCCCAGACGCTTTCTCTGTGCGTTGATAATTTCGGCGTGGTCGGCATTGATTTCGGGGATGATCATAGGAACGTCATCGGTGAAACGGTTTGCCGAGTTATTGGACATAATGGGGCATTCTGCCTTTGCGTATTTTTCTTCGAGAGCTTTGATCTCGTCCTTTTTCATATCAACGGCGCAGAAGGCGAAGTCAACCATTCCTGCAACTGTTTCAACATCGGCTTCGGCATTGTAAACGGTCATCAGCTTAATCTTATCCGAGAGGGAAGTCTGCATTTTCCATCTGCCGCCCAGAGCTTCCTCGTATGTTTTGCCTGCTGAACGGGGACTTGCAGCGAGTGCAGTGATTTCAAACCACGGATGATTTTCGAGCAGGGTGATGAAACGCTGACCGACCATACCTGTAGCGCCG
Source organism: Clostridia bacterium (assembly GCA_017381395.1). GTDB lineage: Bacteria > Bacillota > Clostridia > Oscillospirales > Acutalibacteraceae > UMGS1976. The sequence goes on along the minus strand of JAFOCH010000164.1, from coordinate 330 downwards.
ATAATAGCAACCTTATATTTTTTCATTTTTGAGTTCCTCCTTGAAGGGTAGCCTTTGGTAAAAAACCATTGAAAACCGAGCGTCAATCTTATATAATGGTGAATGTGCAGTAAAAAGACGTCGTTTGTCTATTTGTGAAATATCAATCGGCTACTTTAAATTTACATAGATATAATTCTATCATTTATAACCCTTGTTGTCAAATTATTTTATGCGTTTATTTACAATAATGATACAGTTTAGCAATAGTGGAGAAAAAGAAGTATGAAAAAAAGTGATTTTTATTACGATTTGCCCGAAAACCTGATAGCTCAAACGCCTGTCGAGCCG
>JAFOCH010000163.1 GCA_017381395.1 Clostridia bacterium | reverse complement strand
GCTTTTTCATAAATATCAAATTCCTTTCTATACCTCTGATTACAGTTCGTTCTCTTTTGCTACAAGGCCGTCAACGCTATACATTTTGCGAAGCTTCGGCTTTTCAATTTTGCCGGTCGGGTTGCGCGGTACGTCGGCAAAGATAATCTTTCTCGGGCGCTTATATCTGGGCAAATCGAGGCAGAATGTATTAACCTCGTCTTCGCTGAGGGTTGCCCCTTCCTTGACCTGAATGATTGCTGCTGAAACCTCGCCTAAACGACGGTCGGGCAGACCAATTACTGCAACGTCGTTGATTTTGTCATGGCGGCGGAGGAAGTCCTCGATCTGAACGGGATAAATATTTTCGCCGCCAGAAATGATAACGTCCTTTTTACGATCGACGAGATAGATGAAGCCATCGTTATCCTCGTAAGCCATGTCGCCCGTAAACAGCCAACCGTCAGCGAGAATTTCGTTGGTGGCTTCCTCATCCTTGTAGTAGCAAAGCATAACGCCGTCGCCCTTTACTGCGAGCTCGCCTACCTCATTTTTAGAAAGCTTATTATGCTTTTCGTCAACTATCATTGTTTCCCAACCGTAGCCGGCCTTTCCAATTGCGCCGATGTGGTCGATGTTTTCCATTCCGAGATGGACACAGCCCGGTCCGATAGATTCGCTCAGACCATAGTTTGTATCGTAATCGTGATTGGGGAATATATTTTTCCACCGCTTGATCAAACTAGGCGGTACCGGCTGGGCGCCAATGTGCATCAATCGCCACTGGTCGAGCTTTAATTCTGAAATGTCAATTTCGCCGCGGTCGATTGCATCGAGAATGTCCTGCGCCCACGGAACGAGCAACCATACGATTGTGCATTCCTCATTCGATACGGCATTAAGTATGTATTTGGGCTCGGTTCCCTTTAAAAGAACTGCCTTTGATCCTGCGAGCAAGCTGCCGAACCAGTGCATTTTTGCTCCCGTGTGATAGAGCGGCGGTATGCAGAGGAAGGTATCCTCTCTCGTCTGACCGTGATGATTCTGCTCGGTCTTTGCCGAGTGGACAAGTGCCTTATGCGAGTGCAAAATCGCCTTTGGGAAGCCGGTTGTGCCCGATGAGAAATAGATTGCGGCATTGTCATCGTCGCAAATGTCGATGTCGGGTGTTTTGGCGCTGCAATATGTAACCAGCTTGTCGTAGCTTTCCGCATAGGCGGGACAATCGTCACCCGCGTAAATCCACATTTTAATCTTCGGCACCTTGTGGCAAATCTCCTCTACGCGTCCGACAAATTCGGGTCCGAAAACGATATATTCGGCATCTGCTTTATCAAGGCAGTAGGCGATTTCGTCGGCGGTATAGCGGAAATTAAGCGGCACCGCAAGGGCTCCCGTGCGGAGAATACCGAAATAAATCGGCAACCATTCGAGGCAATTCATAAGCAGAATTGCGACCTTTTCTCCCTTCTTTATTCCGCGCGAAAGAAGAAGGTTTGCAAAGCGATTCGCCTTCTTATTAAACTCGCCCCAGGTGATTTCGCGGCGATAGGTTTCGGCGGCGGTGGACTGGGTGAGCGAAAATTCGCGCCATGTCATATTCTTATTATTTTCAAGCTTTGGGTTAATTTCGACCAAGCTGACTTCGTCGGTGTAAAGCTCAGCATTTTTTTGCAAAATTTCGGTGATTGGCATATTTCATCTTCCTCAAAAAATTTTATTTAATAATGTAAACATCTTATCACAAAAAAAGCCAGATAGCAAGTAATTTTTTAACACTTTAAAGGTTTAAATTGATAAATACTTTGTTTTTTTATTTCACAGTGAAAACATTATTTGGACGATTGAATTTTTTAGACGAAAATGGTATAATTTTTATATATTATTCAGGTGGTGAAAATGATGATTGACAACGAGGATTTAAAATTCAACTTTGGCTGTGCGAGCTGCGGATATAAAGAGGTAAAAAAACGTATTCCCGTATCGCGAATTATAAGCAAGCTAGACGAACTTCTTTCAAAAAACGAGATGGAGGAAGTAACTCGACTGCTCGATAACTGGCGAAAAGAAGCCATTCAAATAGGCGATTTGTCGGGTGAGCTGTCAATCGTCAATGAGCAGCTCGGCCATTTTAGAAAGGTACAAAATCGTGAGGCAGGACTCGAATCGGTCGAACGTAGTATCGAACTTGTCGAACTGCTCGGTATCGAAAACGAGGTTTCAGGTGCGACCATTTTACTCAATGCGGCAACAACGCTAAAAGCATTCGGCGAGCCCGAAAAGGCACTCCCGATTTATGACAAGACATACGCAGTTTATGCCGCAAAACTTGATATAAATGATGCTCGATTTGGCGGTTTTTTTAATAATAAAGGGCTGACCTTACAGGACCTTTGCCGATTTGACGAGGCAAAGGAATGCTACGACAAGGCGCTCGAAATTATGCAAAAGGTTGAGGGTGGACTTGCCGACTGCGCTGTGACCTACGTTAATCTCGCCCATCTGTTCGAAAAGAGTATGGAGGACAGCGAAAACGCAGTCAACTCCGCGCTCGAAAAGGCGCAAAAAATACTCGACGGGGACGAAATCGAGCGAAATTCGTCCTATGCCTTTGTATGCAGTAAATGTGCGCCGTCATTTGATTATTTCGGTTTCTTTTATTACGCAAACGAGCTGAAAGAAAGGTCGAAAAGAATATATGAAGGGGCTTGAATTAGCGCGAAAATATTACGAAGAATACGGTCGTGAGATGATTGATACCCAGTTTGACGATGTTGCCGACCGAATTTGCGTCGGGCTAGTCGGTGAAGGGTCGGAGTGCTTGAGTTATGATGACGAGATTTCCACCGACCACGATTTTGAGCCCGCCTTTTGCCTATTTATCACAAAAGAGGATGAAAAAAAGTTTGGCTTTGAGCTTGAACGGGCATATTCAAAGCTACCCAAGCAATTTATGGGATATGAGCGGCAACCCCTTGCCGCTGTTGGCGGAAAGAGGCATGGAGTTATCGTCATCGACGATTTTTATAAGCAATTTCTAGGTGCCGCAAATGCGCCTGATACGGTAGAAAGATGGCTTTACACGCCGTCGCAATCGCTACTCAACGCGTCAAACGGCGAGATTTTCAGGGATGATTTGGGACTCTTTTCGGCAGTACGAAACGAGATTAAAAAGGGGTATCCGCGAGACATTCGGCTCAAAAAAATTGCCGCTCACACGATATTTATGGCGCAAGCGGGTCTGTATAATTATCCTCGACTGATAAAGCGCGGAGAAACCGGTGCGGCTCAGTTGGCGATTTTTGAATTCGTAAAAAACACGATTTCGGTCATTTATCTACTTAATAACAACTACGAGCCCTTTTACAAATGGACGTATCGCGGAATGAGTGCGCTTGAAATATTGGGCAATCTCGCCTCCCCTCTGGCCGCACTCACTGAGCTTGGAAACTCGGCTGACGAAACCACAGCAAAGGCGGAAACCATTGAGGAAATTGCGCAACTTTTGATAAGCGAGTATCGCAAAATGGGAATAAGCAACTCGGCTTCAAACGAGCTTGAAGCTCATGCATACGCGATTGTTAAAGGAATCGAAAATGTCGAACTGCGCAACATGCACATAATGCAAGGAATATAAAAGCAAAAAATAACCTGATGCAAAATTGGCTGCATCAGGTTTGTTTTTTTATTTCTTTGAATCAATAAATTTACAAGCGGCAAGTGCGGCGGTTGCTCCGTCGGCCATAGCCGTTGTAAGCTGTCTAACCTCTTTTTTACGGCAGTCACCCGCTACAAAAACGCCCTCTGTTGCGGTAAGACACGCTTCGTTTGAGTCGGCATATCCTCTTTCGTCGAGGGTAATAAGATCGGAGAAAATGTCATTCTGGGGAATGAGTCCGATTGCGACAAACATGCCGTCGAGGGTAATTTCAGACTTTGAGCCGTCCGACTGATTTGCGATTACGATTCCTTTGAATTCGGTATCGCCAAACAAAGAGTCGACCGTTGCGCCTAAAATGACCTCGATATTATTCTTATTCTCGATCTGCTTTTGGAGCATTTCTTCACCCGTGAGGAAGTCGAGGTTCTGAATTATATAAACCTTTTTCGCGAGTTCAGCGAGGAGTAACGCCTCCTGCAATGCCGAGTTTCCTCCGCCGATAACTGCGACCGTTTTATCACGATAGAATGCTCCGTCACAAACGGCACAGAAGGAAATTCCTTCACCGATAAACTGCTCCTCCTTTTCGAGTCCGAGGAGTCGGTGCTTGGCTCCGGTGGCAATGACAACCGCCTTTGCCTCGAATTCGCCGCTGTCGGTGACGACGGTTTTTATCTCGCCGTTTTTGACCTCGGTGACTTCACAAAATTCGACCTCTGCGCCCTGAGCGATTACCTGCTCGACCAATTTTTCGGCGTATTCGTTGCCCGTTACGC
>JAFOCH010000162.1 GCA_017381395.1 Clostridia bacterium | reverse complement strand
TAAGGCGGCTATTTCCTCGCGCAAGGTAGCATTTTCGAGTTCTAATTCGCGTATCTTTGACGGAGCTGAAAAAATGTCGCCAATATACTTGCACACCGAATTGAACCCTTGCTGAACGGGGGTTACAATCGCCGAAGCGACGCTCGATAGCGGTGACGAATTATTGCCAAATGCACCCGAAACTACCATCATAACGATAAGTACAACGAGCACGACCGAAACAACCTTGAATTTAACGCTTCTTAAAAAAGCTCTCATTATATTTCCGTCCTAAAAAAATCAATATTTTCTTCTTCTATAATAAGTATTAAAGGGCAGGTCAGCGTCAAGGCGCTTTCCAATTCCTTCGACGACGCAATCAATCGGATTGTGGGCTACGTGAACGGGAATGTCAATTTCGTCCTGAATGAGCTTGTCCAGTCCACGAAGCTGTGCGCCTCCACCTGTGAGAACTATTCCGCGGTCAATGATGTCGGAAGCGAGTTCAGGCGGTGTTTTTTCAAGCGTTTCTCTGACCGCGCTGACAATCTGGCGCATACATCTGCTGATTGCTTCCTCGACGTCAGCAGTTGTGACTACGACGTTTTTCGGCAGACCGTCGATAAGGTTACGTCCTCTGATTTCCATCGATTCGTTGACCGATTCGCGACGTGCGGCACCGATTGCAATTTTTATTTCCTCGGCAGTTCTTTCGCCGATAAGCAGGTTATGCTTCTTTCGAATATATGAAATAATTGCCTCGTCCTGACGGTCGCCACCTGCTCTGACCGAACGGGCGGTAACGATGTCACCAAGCGAAATTACGGCAACCTCGGCTGTACCTCCGCCGATGTCGATAACCATTGAGCCGGTAGCATCGAATACGGGTAAACCTGCGCCAAGTGCTGCTGCAAGTGGCTCCTCGATAAGATCGATTTCGCGAGCTCCGGCATAATGCGCGGCATCGAATACTGCTCGACTTTCTACTTCGGTTACGCCCGAGGGAATACTTACGATTACCCTTGCACGGGAAAAGAAGGAGCCCTTTAAGGCATCGCGTATAAACTTCTTCAGCATGGTCGCAGTAACCTCAAAGTCGGCAATTACACCGTCTTTAAGCGGGCGAACGGCAACGATCGAGCCGGGTGTACGGCCTATCATTTCCTTTGCCTCTGTTCCTACGGCTCTGACCGCCTGATTACGTACGTCAACCGCTACAACCGACGGCTCACGCATAACTATTCCCTTTCCTCTTACATGTACGAGGGTATTCGCAGTACCGAGGTCTATTCCTATATCACGAGTAAACATGAATTGTCCTCCCGACAAATAAATTTTAATATCTTTTATTTTGTTAACCTATCTATTATAGCGTAAATGGTCGCTATGCACAACCACCTGACGCTAAATTATTCAGGTAAAATTTGAAACTTTTTAAGTGCGCGGTAAATTTCCGCTGACGGCAACCCCATTACGATAAAGTAATCGCCATCCATGCGTTTTACCAGTACCGAGCCCTTGCCCTGTATTCCGTAGGCGCCCGCCTTATCAAACGGCTCGTTTGTCGATATATACCATTCGATAAGCTGGTCATCGAGCTCGTAAAATTCGACCTTTGTCGCGGCGACAAAACGTTCGCAGCCATCCTTTGAAACAATCGAAACGCCGGTATAAACGGTATGCTCACGGCCAGACAATCTTTTCAGCATTTTTACCGCGGCGTCGCGTGAGGTCGGCTTTCCGAGAATTTCGTTGTCGAGGGCAACCACCGTATCGGAGGCAATCACCACATCGTCGGGATAAAGCGCCGACACCGCCTTTGCCTTTCTGAATGCGAGTTCGTACACGGCATCGTATCCGCCCATATCTGACGAAATTGTTTCGTCCGTGTCGGCAACAACACATTCAAAACTGTAACCGAGATTTGTTAAAATTTCGCGTCTTCTCGGTGAAGCCGAAGCAAGTATCAGCATAAATTAACCTCCGAAAAATTAAACAAACAAATTGTAATAAATCATAAAACTCCGCGTTCGTAAAGTCCACGGGTAAAATCCTTTTTCGGCTTTGACAATGCGGCATATTCAGCAATAACCTCACCTACTCTATCCCGAGTTTCGTCGGTAAAATTGAATAGCCAAAAGGCATATTCGCCGAAATCGCCCTTTTTATCCGCCAGCCAAAGCACCTTTGAATTAAGCACCTCGCTCATCCCATATCGGCACTCTATCAGGAAACGCTCACCTGCGCGGTCGACAATTTCCTTTACGCCGTCACACGATGCACAGCCGCCCTTTTTATTAGATGCAGGGCAGTTTCGCGCAAGCATAAGCGGCAGACGACCGTATGCGATTATACCCGCCTTTTTAAGCGGTGTTTTTCCTTTCGGGAGGGTGGTTTCAAAGGAAAGTGTCACCCTTTCGGCACCCATTTCCTCAATTTTTTCGATAGCGTATGAATTAAATATATTGAGTCCAAAGCCGCCAAAAATTTTCATCCCTGCCGCCTTTACAATGGGAAGTGCCGCGATATTATGGCACATCACCCATTCGACTCCGACCGCCTTTAATTCGCCGAGCCACTTTTTTGCGGCTGTTTCGAGCGAGAAAAGGGCTCGCGGTAATTCAACGCCGACCTTTACCCCACCGGCTCGTAAAACAAGCTCACTCACCCTTTTTGTAGGGGTGTCTGCGGGGACAAAAATCATATCAAGCCCGCTTATATCGTCGGGCGCCTGATCTATATCAGAAAAACGAGCAACAAGCTCGGTCTTTTCGTTTTTATGCGCCTTCTTTTCGGTCAAATCAGTTTCATAAAAAGGCACTGCTGACGGCATTCTCTCTTTATCAATCAGCTCGGTACATTCCCTTTTCATTCGGTTGATTTCCGATACGGGAATGGCTATGTTATCGTCAATTTCACATTCGAAATTATTGCAGTAATATGGTGTTCCGCCGAGCTTTGCACAGCGATTCTTAATATCTTCGCTGCTCACC
>JAFOCH010000161.1 GCA_017381395.1 Clostridia bacterium | reverse complement strand
TACTTTTCTGCTCCGTGTGTCATTACGGCACCGACAGCTTCTATCAGTTCAGGCGGTACAAGGTCAAGTCGCAACTTTCCGCCATCGTGTTTTAGTCCGTCTGTTACTATGTCAGGCATTGTCATCCGCCTCGCTTTCAAGCCAATTTTTTATACACCTGACACAACAATCGCATTCGACAGATTCATCATCGATACCATTGGGGCATCTATGATGTTGTTTCCAAACAGCGTTACAAATCTTATCGCACAACGCGTCATCATGCTTATCTATGTATTCCGCCAATTCCTCAACGCCCATCGCTTTTATCTTTTCAAAATTTGTCATTTCATTCACCTAACCAATCCATAAACTCGTTCGCTTCATCATCGGTCAAGGGAACAAAATCCTCGTCCTGCTCTTTAACAACGACCGCATCACCGACAATATAATCATCAAATCTGATATAAGCGATTTCGCCTGCAAGTTCGTTTATCAATTTATCTTTGAATTTTCCTTCTTCATCGATAACCATTATCAGATGCCTGTTCGGAGCATCTTTAATCCGTATCGTTTCAATATATCCGTCAACCTCTGATTGCAAATAATCAAGCGTGATATTATCGCAATCAACTTGTTCAACCATTCCATTCGGTTTAATTTTTATAATCTGTCCCATATTAAATCTCCTTTTTAATCCCTTTCGTCATAGCTGTCAGCTGCATTCATAAAATCGACCTCGTTAAATTGTTTCAGCAGACACTCGTCGCATATCTGCTCTCCATAAAAGTCGTACAGCTTATCAACCTCAAAGTCGCAATAATCACATTTTGCCTCAATCGTTGTGCAATTCTGACACGGCATATCACAACCAACACAAGCGCTAACTCGTCTAACCATTAGCCATAACCCTCCTTGCGACATTTTTCACATAATCAACCGTGTCTTTTTCCGCTAATCTGTTTCTTAATCGGATATTATCCGCTGCCAACGTATCTCTCGATACCCGCAACATTTCAATCATCCAAATCAAATCCTCTTTTGGCAGATTTAATAATTCGTTTTTATCCATTTTCGATAACCTCCACTTGTTCTATCGGCGCCCGGCAAAAGCTTAATCTGTTGTTTTCTTCACGTAACGAAACAGAATGTTTTGCCTTACGTTCTTTTTCGTCAACCCAGTATATGTATTCAAGGAGAATCCACCGAGTATCTCGAAACATTACGGGTTTAAGCATATTTTTCTTAATTTCACTAACTAACATCGTTTTTTACCTCTTAAAGTTACCGAGTTACCAAAGGTTACCGGTGCTTGGTAACCGTCAAAACCATTGGTGTTATGCGGTTTTTCGGGGTTGGTTACCAAAATTCCTAAAAACGTGCTATAAGAAAAAAATAAAATTGATAAAATTCAGAATTTTTATTTTTTTATTAAGTACCTATATTTTTTCGGTAACTTGGTAACCTGGTAACCTTTTTCCTCGTTTTAGAAGGGTAAATCTTCACCCGAATCGATTATTTCATCGGCGTCCTTCATCAGCAAATACACACACCGAACAGCAGCACCGTTTACCTTTTTTACTTTGGTATAGCGGTCGCCCTGGCATTGAATAAATCCGTTTTTAGCCGCCCAGGACAGAAAGGTTTTTGCCGAATATCCGCCCTTTTTGCACATAGAATTAAAGACGTTGGAATAAATGACACAGTATTTGCTACCGTCATCGTACCTTTCAAATTCTCCGTACATTTCGAGCGGTCTGTCACCAAAGCTGTTGGTAGTAAATTTAGCCGCATTGATTGCTATTTCACCTAGTACGTATTCGTAGCAACGTTCATTCTCTGACATATCAGAACGGTCCACGAGCACCTGCTTAACCTCGTTATAGGTTAAATAAATTCCGTCTTTAAAAAGATAATCGGTAGCGATTTTATCGGCCGTCATCAGAATTGATAAGCTAATTGACTGTTTTTCAAGCTTGTCCGAATCTCTGCTTTGAATGTCAGCGAGTATTTCTTTTTGCATTTCTCTGATGCCTTCAATGCCAATCTCATTAACGGCCTCAACGAATTCCTCGCCGGCAAATCCATAATTGCTACGGAGTAGATTAACAACACCCTGACCATCGTCAAAGATTGCGCCATCCTGCATTTCAAAATCAAGCACTCGGTTAATCGCGCCGCCTTGAAGATTCTCGGACGATAAAGCGCGTTCACCGGTAATCAGTATGGTATTGCACCAGGTTTCTTCGTTTCGCAGTCCCAAATCCCTCGTAGCTCGTCCTTTACCTTTTCCGGATGCAAGCGAGTAAATCAGTTTTGAAAAATCGTCTCCGTATTTTTCCTTTACTGTTGCCGTATCGTCAAGCATTAAGGGTAAATTATTTAAAAAGCTTGCACGAAGCTCCATCGATACATCGGTTTGTCGGCAATCTGCTATGTACTTATAATTGCAGGGGTCAGCGAATATCGATGCAGCACACATTAAACAAACGGTTTTACCGCCACCGCTTTCTCCCCATAAGCTCGCCCAAAAAGGAAGCGCATTACAGAGCTTAACGATTACCGAAGCGAATGCCGCCGACATCATAAATCGCAGTTCAGGTCTCCGTTTTTGCCTCATCTCGAGCATAAAGTTAAACCACTTATCACGTTTACCTTTTTTATCAATCGCCTTAAAATTGTCGCGAAATTGACTCTCTGCATCAAATTCGTATTCGCAATCATATGGCATAAATTTTCCGTCAATCCATCCCATTTTTGCAGTCGATAATCGTTCGGGAATTGTTCCTCTGATAAGTCCTTCGTTCTCAACGTCAGCAAGATACCTCACAAGATGCTTTGCGTTATCAGACGTAACCGAAATTCCCAGGTCAGCCAATGCAACGATTTTATTATTATTGCTAACCACCGATTTAGGTACCGTCACCTTGCGCCATCTTCCCTTTCGGCAGAATGCAAGGGTTACCTTTTGGATGTTTGTTTCAACGTTGGTAAGTACCTCTATCGGCAATATCGGATGATAGCAGGCAAGCTTAACGCCTGTATTGTCATAGGTCCTGACACCGTTTTCATCGGCTACCCAGTTCCCACAATACACATCGGGATATTTTTCGCTGCCGAAATTCGTAAAATTTTCGAGTGTATGGCGATTATTCTTATTTGCCTTATTAAACTCACGTTTTGCCGATTTGTATGCGCTGACAAGCTTTGTGAATTTGGTTTTCACACCGAGCTGCGCCGCCCTATCTTCCAAAGCCATTAAAGCTCTCGTCTGATAAACGGCATCGTCCTCATCAAAAACCTCACTCAATAGCTCGTCCGATAAAACACTTTCGGCCGTGAGCATATTTATATCAAAGTTTAGTTCCAATTTGTTTTTCGCCTCTTTCTTAAAAGGGGTTATTTTAAGTTGTCGAGCTCATGCTCAATTAGAGGAAGCTCTTTTATAGCTTCAATGAATTTCTCATGGGGTTGCTCAAACTGGCTAACCGGAGCAAATTCCTTTCGTTGCCTGTCGAGACGAATCCACTTATCCATTAAAGCGTCGTACTTCTGTTTCCGTTCCTGTTCCTCACTTTTCGCTTTGTCATAATCTCGTTTGCGATTCATTATCTTTCGCTGTTCTGAAAATGAAAGAGAAGCACCGCCGAGATATTCGATAGCTTCCGGGAACGTTAGATTCAAATAATGCTTAACAAAATCAATAACGTCTCCGCCGGTACCGCAACCAAAGCAAAAATACGAATGCTCATATATTTTGAGTGACGGAGTTTTTTCATTATGGAAGGGACAGCAAATGAATCCTTTTTTGTTTATTTCGATTCCCAGTCTTTCAAGAATATCCTTCATCGAATATCTCAATTTGACCTCCGAAACATCAATCTTATTCATTTGCGTCACTCCAAACTAATAAAATCATTGAATTTTTGTAATGCTTTTTCCTGCAACTTTGTAGGCGGCTGTTTTTTTGTGTCCACCATTAAATGCTTTTGAAAAAGGTCTGCAACAAATTCTCGGCTTTTCTTTTTGCCTTGTTCAAGTCCGTCATAATATCCCTTGCTTGACTTATTTGCCGCTATGCCCTGCTTACCTTCACCCTGACTACCACTCGTTTTGTTTCGGAGTTGGTATCCTGCGTTGGCATATTGCTTAATATATTTCTGTTCCATTTCATCGAGTTTACTTTCAGAAAATTCGAGAAAATGTATTTTGTAGCCGCAGGGGTTATCCTCACTGTAAAGTCCATGCTTACGCAAAGATAAATCAATGTGCTGATACCCTTTCAGATGCCCCGCAAGACGGGATAACAGATGCTTTGCTTGTCCTATGTAACCGAACCTAAATCCGTTTTCCTCACGGAGCAGAAAATATATCCCACTCCGTTCAGGAACATTCGGGCAAACCTTTAAAACGCGTTCTTTGTTGGCTTTTTCAATCGCCTTTATTTTTCGCATATCCATAGGCAATTAAAACGGCAAATCATCTGAATCATCAATTTCTGTGAATCCGCCGGTCTGTGTTGATTTTGCTTCCGCGCCATCATTCTTACTGCCACAAAATTCAACCTCGTCAACGTTGATTTTGGTGATATATCTTGCTTCACCGTCTTTGTCATACCTGTCGATATGTAATTCTCCGATAACGAGTATTTCTTTGCCCTTCGTGAAATACTTTGAAACAAATTCAGCCGTCTGTCTCCACGCCTCACAAAGAATGAAATCGCTTTTTTCTTTGTCAAATCTACGATTTGTCGCTACTGTAAAACTACACACAGAAATATCATTTTGGGTTTTTCTTATTTCAGGTTCTGCGGTCAATCTACCTTTTAAAATAATTTTATTCACTTACTTTATTCTCCTTTTGTTTCTTCTTATAGCACTCTACACACAAACCGCCACAAGCATCTAACACTTCTTTTGCGGTTTTAATTGCTCCATCTTTTGTCTTAACGCCTTTTACCTCTGTGCCGCATTCTGAACAGATGTATTCTCTTATATCTTCGGGTAAATCCTCGCCTGCATAGATATAAAGTCCGAGTCCGAACATAGCGAGATTTTTTACAAGACAACGCATAACCGCCTTGTTAATATCGAACATCGAAATTGCCTCAACAGTTTTTTCAATTTCGCCAACCTTTACTTTTTTGCCTTGTTCTTTGTCCCATTGCCAATCAGCAACCTTATATGTATAAGCGTTAAGCTTCATTGACTTATTGGCGTTATCCATAACCGGCAACCACATTTCATAAGTCAGGCCACCCGCCGTTACTGTTGTATAAACCATATAACCAATGTTCTCGTCACCGAAATAGCATCTTCCGTTCTCGTCCTTCTTGACCTCATAAACCGCATCAGGATAAACCTTTTTAAATTCTGCCCACGCATAAGACCAAGTGAGATAAGACAGCCCCTGTTTTTTCTCGACATATTTGTTCACGTCGAGCGAGTATAACTCGGCAAATTTTTCTTTAATATCCTTGCACATTTTTATCTAATTCTCACTCCTTCTGATTGCTCTATGTGAGCAAAGTCAAAACTAGCTCCTGACTTAATAGCCGCTAAAATCTCTTTCTTGTTAATGGTCGGTGGCTGTGGTGTCAGATATTCTTCGGGAACGGCATCAGGGTTGTCCAAAACAACCGATGGCGGATTCTTCTGAATACCGAAAGAAAAGAGGTCAGTTTTGAATTTCTCTTTATTAACCGATTTCATAGCCAAAGTTAATGACAGTTTCATTCCTGCAATTCGTGCCTTAATTGCACTCTTACGTTCTGCCAATCTGCTGATTTCTCTGTCGAGCATTTCGGCTCTGCCTTCGGCCTCTTTGATTATTTTGGCGTAATTGTCCGCCTTAATCTCAATCTCTCCTTCTATTCCTTCGAGAGTATCGAGGATACATTGAACGTCAATATCGGGGTTATCCATCATTTCGAGGACCTCGTTATATTCGGCAGTTAATTGATATAATGTACTCATAATTTAACTCCCCCTATATCTGCCGCGAGCTCATTCTCAATTTTCGCTTTTTTCTCTGCCGATTCTCTTTCCCATCGTTCGCTGCTTAATTCATCATGCAAACGCTCGGCAAGATAATCAATCAGCTTTTCGTAATATTTATAGTCCTCGCATAAGGTGGTATCGTTAGCGACAATAATTAAAGCGCCTCTTGCAAAATCGCTGTTTAAAAATTTCTTTTCGTTTGACATATTTTTTCTCTCCTTGACTTTTTAAATAAAATGATGTAATATAATGTTAAATTTGTTTTTCGTTTTGAGCTTGTTTGCGATATTTCGCGGCAAGCTCTCTTTCTTTTTTATAAGCTATGTAATATCTGCGGCATTCGGCGGCATATAAATCTCTGCTATCTTCCGCCATTCTCCTGCGTTCTTCTGCTCGACGCAGGTTTTCTTTCATTTTGCGGCGATAAGTAATGTAATCGATAAAGAAAACAATTCCGCTAATTAAAACAAACAACCCAAAACACACAGCGAGAAACTGTTCAATAGTCAGCATTTTGATTCACCCCCTAATTACTTTTAATTAAAGCTTCGCCGAGATTCACTCCGAGCTTGTCCGCTATGCGTAATAAAGTATGAAATTCACGCTTCAACGGATAATTGATTGCTCGACCGACACAACTCGGCTCCATTCCGAGCAACTTGGCTAAATGCTTTTGTGTCCAGCCCTTTTCAATCAGAGCAGCTGTGAAAAGCTTTTTAATCTCAATTTCTCTTATTTGGTCTTTGCTTTTTCTTAAAGCCGGCATCCAATATCACCTCTCTTTATTTTTTCGCTCCGCAATGATAAGCTTGACAGCTTCCTCGAAACGCTTGCGGATGTTGTTTGGTTTGCGCGAGCCGTTTAAAATCATGGAAACATACGCTTTTGAAACACCAAGTTTTTCCGCAACATCGTCATAAGTTATTTTTTCGTTATGCATTATGCCGATTAGCGTTCCAGTCCATTTTTCAGGCATTTTTTTCACCTCGCATTAAATGGTAATAAAAACAGTTGCAAAAGTTAACAGAATGTGTTATTATATGATTGTCCAGAAAATATAATAAGTGCACACAGTTCACAAAATAAACCGTTTCGCTTTTATGTTTGGTCGCTAAAAGTTTTGAAATCGTTTATTTTATGGTTGCTCTGTTAACTTTCGAAACTCTAAATTCATTATACACGCAACTTTCAGAACTGTCAATAAGCATTTGTTAACTTTCAGAACTTTGTTAACTTTGTAAAAAAAGAAAGGTGTGTTTTTAGTGAATTTTTATAGTATTTTTCTACAATTATGTAATGAAGCGGAAAAAACTCCTTCAAAAGTGGTTACTGAAATCGGTGTATCAAAGTCCTCTGTAACAAGATGGAAAAGCGGCAGCTTCCCGTCTGACGCAACTGTTCAGAAAATTGCTAATTATTTTAATGTGCCAACCGCTTCTTTAACCAAAGGTCAGCGTGAATTTGATGTTTATGACAACATTATCCCTATGCCGACTATGACATCGGTCCCCCTTTTAGGCACTATCGCTTGCGGAACGCCAATAACAGCCGTCGAGAATATCGAGGACTACGTAGCAAAACCCGAATCAATCGATGCCGACTTTGCTCTACGTTGCAAAGGTGATTCAATGGTCGATGCCCGAATATTTGACGGCGATATTGTTTATATCCATCAGCAACCAACCGTTAATAATGGTGAAATCGCCGCAGTCCTCATAGATGACGAAGCCACGTTAAAGCGTGTGTATATTTCTGACGGCACCATTACACTTATGCCCGCAAATCAAAAATACCCGCCCTTGATTTACTCGGGCGAGCAGTTAAACAACATTCGTATTTTAGGTAAGGCAGTCGCCTTCACCAGCGTTATTATTTAATAAGGAATAATAGAAATGAAATTATTTTTAGCGTGTTTAATTTTATTTGTTTTACTTGGATTGATATCGTTTCTTTATTGTAAGATAAGAGAAACCAAGCACGGCAACAAATTGAGCTCTATATTTTTATCGTGCATAATTACTTCGTTTCTTTTATATATGAATTATGTCGGTCGTGGCAGCAATTTGTTTTATACTCTTTCTTCTCTTTCTTGTTCTGTTTGTGCGCTTCTCGTGTCTGTTAGAACAATTAAACGTATTTTCAAAAAAGAAACAAATGATGCGCCAGAAAAAGACACAGATGTAATGAATATCGCCAGAATTTTTGTTATGTCATGTTGTATTTTTTATGTATTTTCTAATCCTTGTTTCCATAAAATGATAGATTATCATTCGTTATATAAAGAACCCGTGTCCGTTCGTAGCTATAATGTTATTTTAAAAGGTTACAACGGAAAAGAATATACGTTGCCTGCGAGGGTTTCGATAGGGACCGTTGAGACCTCTGATGAACATTATTCTTGGAACACCGGAGAATATATAGAAAGCACTTATGATAGCCCTGCTTTTTATGTCCATAATATCTATTTTTCTCAAAATCAATATTTATATTTTGAGGACCCCGAAGAAATAACTGATATCGATGATTTTTATTCATCAATCTCACAAGACGAAAGAGAGTGGAAATTCAAATTATTAAACGAGCACGTTTCTGTTCCGTATATAAATGAAATTGATAATATAGGTTTTATAGATTGCGCTATTTATGTTTTTGTATCATTTGCGAGTTTTTATCAGTTAATATATTTAATGAAAAGAACAAATGAAGACGATGAAAGCAAAAAACTATAAATAAAAAAAACGCCCTACCCTGCTGGAACAGGATAGAGCGTATAACCGAGAGAGCTCCCGGTGCACGAAATGCAAGATTATTGTACCACGAGCTTCCGGATAAATCAAGGAGGTTTTTATAAATGGCGAAAGCAAAACAACTCCTATCGGGAAGCTGGCGAGTACAGGCATCACTTTCGATTGACGGTAAAAAGATAACTCGTTCTTTCACCGCCGAAACCGCACGAAAAGCGGAAGCGTTAGCTTTACAATGGCAAGAGCTAACGAAAGAAGAAACCAAATCTTCAAATATGACTTTGAGAGAGGCATATAGCCGATATATCGCCGCAAAGGAGAAGGTATTATCTCCCGGCACAGTAAGAGAATATAAACGTTCAGCAGAACGAGATTTGCAAAGCATAATGGATTTAAAAATAAATCTGTTAACGCAAGAAAAAATCCAAATGGCAATCACTTTGGAATCTGTCGGCCATTCACCGAAAACTGTTCGTAATATACACGGTCTTCTCGTTGCCGTTCTCAAAATGTTCCGCCCTGAATTCGTAGTCAGGACCGCACTACCTCAAAAGAAACCAGTTAATCTATATATCCCCGATGATAAGGATATTACAAAATTGATTAACTATATAAAAGGCACCGATATGGAAATACCTGTTCTGCTCGCCGCCTTCGGTCCGATGCGTAGAGGGGAAATATGCGCCCTGACCTCCGATGACGTTAAGGGCAATATCGTTCACGTAAACAAAGCGTTGGTGCAAAATGATAAAAAAGAATGGGTAATTAAGCCGCCAAAGACCTTTTCGAGTTATAGACAGATAGAATACCCCGACTTCGTTATCGAGCGTTTAAGCGGCATTTCTGGAAAGATTACAAATCTGACTCCATCGGTCATAACTAAACAATTCAGCAAAATATTAAAAGAAGCTGAGATTTCTCATTTTCGTTTTCACGATTTACGTCATTATGCTGTTTCTATTCTGCACGCTATGAATATTCCCGACAAATATATTATGGCGCGCGGCGGTTGGCAAACAAACCATACAATGAATAATGTATATAATCATACTCTAAAAAATATCCAGAATGAATTTAATAATAAAATATCAGAACATTTCACCGATATATATAACACAATTGACCAATAGTTTATTTCGTGTGACATTTCGTGTGAACTTTTGAGCGTTTTGTGTGAATTTTTATTGTATTTTAAAACAATTAAACAACATAAAAAACAATCAACAAAACGCAGAAAACCTTGATAAATAAAGAAAAAGCCGCATTTCTGCGACTTTCCTCAATGGTCGAGGTGACAGGACTTGAACCTGCTCGCTATATCGCAAAAACGCGATTAAATCAATATTTTTTATGTTCGTGTGAATTTTCGTGTGAACTAAAACCAACAAGAAAACCGCCCTACCTCATTTGGTAGAGCGGTCACTTTTTTTATTTAATTAGAAACCTTCTTTGTCGGTCGGATTATTGAGAATACCGAAGCCGACGAGAATTGAGCCGATAGCGGTGATAATGTTCTGCCAACTATCAGAGGTGATTCCCCATGCTTCAAACAGCCCCAGTGCGTTAAGTATCACGCCAACTGCACCGAGAACAGAGAGCCATACGGCCCACGATTTAAGTCGAGATTTAATATTCATATTACATACCCCCTAAAAGTTTTGACCAAGTGTTTTTACCGACAACGCCATCAACTGTCAGTTTATTTTTCCCCTGATAGTCGCGAACCGCTTTATCGGTATCGGCGCCAAAGTCACCGTCAGCGCCATGCCTTCCGCAATCGTAGCCGTAGCCGATGAGCAAGATTTGAAGCGCCTTTACGTTGTCGCCCTTGCAGCCCTTTTTGAGTGTTTCGAGTTTCACTTCACAGTTCTCCTTTTCTACATCATATTTCGGTCGGGCGGCACAAAGGATATTTTTGCCGCTCCTTGTTCGGCGCATAACCTGACCGCCGTTTGTATCGTTTTTCGCTGAGGTGTTGCCCTCAATGGTATAAACATTGTTACCGACAACGCGCTCGACAATGCCGACGTGGTCGGGTTGTCCGTTGCCGTTAAAGTCAAAGAAAATAATGTCGCCTGGTTTAAAATTCTTTTTAACAAGCTGCCCTTTATCCTTATAATACTGCATCAGGGTTGGACAGTATGCCGTTTTTTTACCGCCGTAAAAGAGAGCTGCTGCCCCTGCGTGTTTAAAAACCCACCACACAAACTGACAGCACCAAGCCGTACCGTTCACGCCGTATTCCTTGCCGTATTTTTGGCGATTGGAATTAGCGGGAGATTCCTTCACGCCAAGTTCACCTACGGCGATTTCAATAATTTTTTTAGCAAATATCATAATTATTCCTCCTTATGTAACGATTTGCCACTTTTTCACCTCGGCATAGATTTTATCTATAAAGGAGTTGCCGCCGAGTGCCTTATACGCTTCGTAAAGAAAGACGAAATTCTCATACTCATACTGACGTATAACCCCTTTTTCCCGATGATGATAATATATCCGAAGCATCTCGCTACGAAGCTGACATTTTGTGCCGTTTGAAATTCGGTTGATTTTGGCTAATATAGGAAGGACAATCCCAACGAATGCCGCCATCTCACCCACAAGTGTTACAATAGCCGCTATGTTAGACATCGGTTATCCTCCCCTTTCCTCGACCTTTATCCGCTCGACATACTCGTTATACTCGGCAAATTCATCGGGTTTAGTATCTCGCTGACGGAGAATAGCCAACTCGTCATCAATCGAGTACCTTTCACGAATACGAGCCACAATTCTCTGCTCATAAGGGATAGTCGGCATATTGGCTTCCATTTCGGCAATTTCTTGCTCGGTCATATCTCTGTAAATACCATCTTCATATACTCTCATTAGACCTTCACTACTCCCCTCAATTCAAATTTTGTGCCAATCGGAAAAGGTGTTGTGCTTTCGGTGCTTAAACTTATGCTTGTCGCTGGCGACCTTTTTGCATTGTACTGCGTCATACCGCCAACACTCGTCGCCCAAGAATACGAATTAGAACCTACCAAAGAAATACCCGCCCAGTTTCCACCGTCCCAATTAGCCGTTATCCTTGCAAACTTTGCTTCGCTTTTATGTAATGCTTGAAAAGCAAGATTAGAGTATTGATTGTTTATCGATAAATATATATTAACCGTTCCGGTAGCAATCGGGGCGTCAGTATATACAACCAAAGCATCATAAATTTCAAATGGATTTCCGTCATTGTCTTTGGTTATAGCGATTTTGGTTACTCCGTCCTCTGTGATTTCGCCTGTCGCAATGACCTTCCATTCCTTGTTCACCATAGCAGAGATGTTTTCTCTCGCCCTTGCTTTTTTTGCTTCGCTTAAAGACTGCGTCGTGCCTGACGAAACAGCGGTTTGAACAATAAACGCGTTAAGGGCATTTCCGTTCGGAATTTTGGTTAAATCAAATGCTCCGTCAATTAAAAGGTTATCGACCACGTCCGTCTTCGGCACAGTTTCCTTAATGCTGTAATTTAT
>JAFOCH010000160.1 GCA_017381395.1 Clostridia bacterium | reverse complement strand
TGATGCTCGCGGCAAAATTCGGCGGTGACACCGAGGCAGCTTCAAAGGGCATGTCATACGCGCACATTATTTCGGTCGTGACCATGCCGCTGATGATTACCCTTTGCAAATTCTTTTAATTAAAATTGACAATTTGCATATTTTAGTATAAAATGAATATAATAAAACAAAAATGGAGGTATAAATAAATGAAATCAAACAAAATGAATGTATTTACCATCTTGGGAATAGCCCTCGCTGCTATTGCTGCCGTTGCAGGAATTGCTTACGTTCTCTATCGTTACTTCGGCTGCAAATATCTCGCTGATGACGAATGCTATGAATACGAATATGACTGTGACGACTGCGATTGTGTAGAGGCCGTTGCTGAATAATTTCTAATTTCTTAAAAAATTTTAACCGTGACCTTTCTAAAACAGAAATGTCACGGTTATTTTTTTATATTATTTTAGGTCGGCTATTGTCACGCCGTCCTCACCTTCGCCAAATACGCCAAGTCGGTAGGTGCGTACGTTCTTATTCGCTTTTAAGCTTTCGGCAACCGCCCGTCTTAAAACGCCGGTTCCCTTTCCGTGAATTACCGTCACGACGTTTATGCCCGATAACACCGCCGAATCGACGAATCGTTCGAGCTCCATTATGGCTTCTTCGGCCGTCATTCCGCGCAAATCAAGCTCGGTTTTGACCGGTTCCTTTGAGCGTGAAAGGGTACGTCTGCCAAGCGATTTGTCCGCCTTTTTGGTGGCATTTTCAATCAGGCGGAGGTTGGAAATGTTCACCTTTGTACGAATTATTCCCGCCTGGACAAAAAGGTTTCCGTCGCCGTCGGGCAGAGTGAGAACATCCCCCTCCTTGTCAACGTCGGCAAGTCGGACTCTGTCCCCGATTTTAAGCGGTCGGGGTAACTTATAGTCGGATTTTTCGCGCTCGATTTCGCCCTTTTCAAAGGATGCGACACCCTTTTTCATAGCGGCACGGGCTCTTCTGGCGCGGTCATCGTTGTCGCGCGACTTTTCCTTGCGAATGCGGTCGATTTCGTCAATCATCGCGTTGGCTCCACGTGTCGCCTTTTCAATAATATTCTCGGCCACCGAATTCGCCTTTTCGATAATTTTTTTGCTCTTTTCCTCGGCGGCAGAAACAGCATCGGCCGCCTTCTTTTCCGCCTCGTCGAGCATTTGGCGGAGCTTTTGCGCCTCTGCCCTTTCCTTATCGGCCGAATGCTTTGCCTCCTCGAGGGTACGGACGACACTTTCGAGTCGGGCATCGTTATCGGCGATAAGTGCATCGGCACGCGCTACAATTTCGGACGGCAGACCGAGTCGTTCGGAAATGGCAAATGCATTTGACCGACCGGGTACGCCAATCATCAGTCGATAGGTCGGACGAAGCGACTGCACGTCAAATTCGCATGAGGCATTTTCGACACCTGCGGTATCAATCGCATACGATTTTAGCTCGGAATAATGGGTTGTTGCGGCAACGCGGCAACCCTTTTCACGCAGACGCTCAATAATCGCCATGGCAAGTGCCGCGCCCTCAATCGGGTCGGTACCTGCACCAAGTTCGTCGAGTAAAACGAGGGTGCGCTCGTCGGCATCGGACAGAATTTCGATGATATTGACCATGTGCGACGAAAAGGTGGAAAGCGACTGCTCAATCGACTGCTCGTCGCCAATATCCGCCATAACTTGGTCAAAAATCGAAATGCGACTTTCCTCCGATACGGGAATCATTAGTCCGCACATTGTCATAAGGGTAAGCAATCCAAGCGTTTTTAGCGTGACGGTTTTGCCTCCCGTATTCGGCCCCGTAACCACCAGCGTATCAAAGGAATTGCCGATTTCAATATCAATCGGCACAACCCTGTTTTTATCAATAAGCGGGTGTCTGGCTCTACGCAAAAGGGTCGAGCCGTCATTTGAAATTATCGGTTTTACCGCCTTCATCGAATAGGCAAGACTCGCCTTTGCAAAGACTAGATTTATCTCGACAGCGAGGTCGTAGCTAACACAAATCGAGTCGGCAAATCCTCCTGCAATAGCCGAAATTTCAGCTAAAATGCGGTCGATTTCGGCCTCCTCCTTTGAAATAAGCACCTTTATATCGTTATTCGCCTCGACCACCGAGCTCGGCTCGATAAAAACGGTGGCTCCCGTTGACGAGGTATCGTGAACGAGTCCCGGCACGGATGAACGGCACTCGCTCTTTACCGGTACGACAAAGCGTCCCGAGCGCATGGTGATAACCGCCTCCTGCAAGTACTTCTGATAGGTGGACGAGCGTATAATTTTTTCGAGTTTTTCGCGTACAGACGCCTCCATAGCGCGTTTTTTACGGCGAATGTCGCCAAGTGCGGTTGAGGCGTGATCGCTGATTTCGTCGGGACTGATTATCGAGGTGAAAATCCTGTCCTCTAAAAAGCGATTTGCCGTCAAGCCATCAAAAAGATGGTTTAAGCTCGGTGACGACTGCTCACTGCGACCAAACCAATCCTTTAAGCTACGATAGGTTCGCAGACCCTCGGCTATGTCGAGAAGCTCACCCGCTGAAAGAGATGCACCTGCCGCCGCTCTGGTGACCGCACCCTTTACGTTTTTTAACGAATAATATGAGGGGGAAGCGTATCTTTCGGTGAGGATATATGCTTCGTCGGTCATATTGATAAGCCGATTTACCTCAAAAATGTCGGTGGACGGGACTATGCTTCGGGCAAGGGTTGCCGCGTCCTCACAGCTCGTCTTTTCGGCGAGCATTTCGAGTATTTTATCAAGTTCCAATACCCTCGAATGTTTCAAAATATCGTACATTTATGTACTCCTCAAAATTCAAAAAGTGATTTATAAAATGCGAGTGCTGTAAAATCATGATCAACCTGCGCCATAAGATACTGCTCGGTTATTTCGCTGAGAATGCGAAGTCCTTCGTCTGGAAGGGTGAAGCTAAACACCCTTTCGAGCGGACAGGAGCAGATGTGTCGCAGAGCCGCAAGTACCCCTTTTGGAAGGGGTTTGCATCCATTTTTGGCGCATTTAC
The DNA here is from genome assembly GCA_017381395.1 of Clostridia bacterium. Classification (GTDB taxonomy): domain Bacteria; phylum Bacillota; class Clostridia; order Oscillospirales; family Acutalibacteraceae; genus UMGS1976. The sequence continues at coordinate 1,358 of JAFOCH010000160.1, read as the reverse complement.
CGCAAAAAATTACCCCTTCGTTAAGGTTAAAAAACATTTCGCCCTCGGTATCTTCGCACCGCAGACAGCCGTGAAGCTCGGGCATAAATCCGCTTATTGCCGCCATTCGCATTTCGAAAATCGCCTTTATCATCACGGGCGGCAAATTATGATTTCGTGCGAGCATATGAAGGCAATTGAGTATCAGTCGCAGCTCGTCCGCGGCCGAGCTCCCCTCGGTGCCGAGTACCGAACAAATTTCGCAAAAATATTGCGCCAACGACAGCCGCTCAATATCATTTCGAAGCTCGAAAAATATGTCGACTGCCTCCGCCTCGTCAACCGTGTATGTATCGCGATTACGAAACAAGCTAAGCTGGGAATAGCCGAGCAGCTGGGTTGCCGCCGCGCTGGTCCCTTTTAGCCGACGTGCCTTTTTTACAAAGGCGCGAATTACGCCATGGTCGGCCGTCAGCAAGGTAATAAGACGGTCGTCCCCTTTAATCGCCGTATCCTTGATTACAAGTCCCGCAAGATTGATTTTCAGTTCCTTCCGCCTCCTCGCTTTCGACCTTTTTATACATTAAATAGTCGGCAACACTGCCACTTTTTTTAAAATTTTCCCACGCTGAATCAACCGTCATTTTTATCACTCCATAAGTAAGTTTTTTATACCCTTATTTTGCGAAAAAACGGGACTCAATATGAATGGAAAAATCAGTCTAATTCAAAATTATGAATGAGCGACTGACGATTTCGCCAATCCTCCTTTACCTTTACCCAGCAGGAAAGGTTGACCTTGCATTCAAAGAAGGTTTCCATATCGTGACGAGCTCGCGACGATACCTTTTTGAGCATTGCGCCGCCCTTTCCGATGACGATTCCCTTGTGCGATTCCGATTCGCAGTAAATCACCGCGTCAATATCAACGATGTCCTCGCCTGCGCTCGTTTTTCTGTCCTTGAATTTTTCGATAACTACCGCTATTCCGTGCGGCACCTCTTTATTCAGACTGCGAAGCAGTTTTTCGCGGATGATTTCGGCGGCAAGTGAACGCTCGGTCTGATCGGTGAGCATATCGTCGTCAAAGAAATGCGGTCCCTCGACGGCAAATTTCTTTATCTCGGCGAGGATGGTGTCACAGCCGTAGCCGTCACGCGCCGATGAATAGATTACCGCCGCAAAATCGAACTCGCTCGTGTAAACCGAGGTCACGGCAAGCAACTTTTCCTTATCATTCAGCAAATCAATTTTATTTATGACCAAAATGGCGGGGATTCGTTGCTTTTTAAACCGCTCGATGAGTGACATATCCGCCTTTGACGGCTCGCCTCTGAATTCGGCGGCGTCAACTACAAGCATGGCAACGTCAACGTCAC
>JAFOCH010000159.1 GCA_017381395.1 Clostridia bacterium | reverse complement strand
GATACGCGAATTTCGTTGCCGCCTAAATGGCGAGTGTTTTCGATTATATTCCAGGTGTAACCGCCGTCGGTTGATTTATAAATTGACGGGTTGTTGCAATTTTCGTCTGAGCCGTTATATTCTCTCGACCAGTAGATTGTTTTGCAGTAGCCGAGGTTTTCGTCGTAGCTTGTGGGGTCAAAGGCGAGCTGACGGCGATTGTCACCGTGTGCGCCTACCGTACCGTCGTTGATTGAGTCAACAGAGAATACGAGCTTCCATGTTTCACCTGCGTCGGTAGACATTATGATACCGTTTGTGCTATCGTAGCCCGAACTTGCACCAACACAGAGAACCTTATTGTTATTCTTCGGGTCAACAGTGATTGATGTAGCACCGTTAGCTTCAAAGCCGACTGTACAGGGGTACCAGTTGGCACCGCCGTCTACCGATTTATACATACCGCCAACGTCGGTCCCGAGGAAGGCGAGCTTGCCATCGTTGCCGTAAGCAACCGAGTTGATAAGCTGACATCCTTCACCGCCCGAATAGCCGAGATCGAGAATTTTCTGGCTTACGAGGGGAACTGCCTGCCAAATGTCTGAGGTGAAGTAGACGCCTTCTGATACAGGATTGTTGTAGAAGTCGGCCTTGTCTCCGCTAACCAGCTTGTCGGTGAATGGGAGAGATGAACCATCGGGATATGTAGTGTCTAAACTTTCCTCTTCCTGAGCACTTGTCGGAGCGTAGAAACTGTCAACAACGTTGAATGTGACAAGTTTGCATTCGGGGTTAATACTTCTTGTTTTAATATAATGTTCGCCTTCATCGAGGAAGGTGTAGTAGAATCCATTCTGCGGCTGACCTGACTGACCTGTATCCGAAACCATGTTCCATTCGGTCTGGGTATGTCCATCGGGCCAAGTGAACGAAGTCCACGCATTGTAGCTCATGTGAACACGGTCGCCGGTATAGATGATTGTGCGTTCGGGAAGGGCAAAGTATGCATTTTCCTGAGCAGCATTGTAATCGGCAACTTTGATATAAACATCCTTCGGGATATACTTTGTTCCCGGTGCCTTGTGAAGAAGGAAGTTTGACCAATAACGTGACGATCCCGAGTTATTGCCGGCTAAGCGGAAATAAAGATGAGCATTAGAGAGATTTACATCGCTGGGACATGAAAGGTAGTGTACCTCGTTACCCTTACTATCAGTAAAGTTGAGGTTGTTGTAATTCAAGGTTGCCCAAATTTCCTTTTCGTTAGCGTAAAGGCGGTATTTTCCGTTGGCAGATGAGCCCAAATCAGCGGTACCGATTACTTTTTCGCCAACCACGATTTCGGCAACGTAATTCTCCTGATCCTTTACATTTCTAATATTAAGAGCAACGTTTCCAACCTTCATCGAGCAGCTTTCGCCGAGATAGTTTGCTGTTCCGTTGTTCATTTGCAGATTGGCGTAAACACTGAATCCTCTTGATAAATTAAAGCTAGCGGTGCTTACAATTTCCACCGAGTCGGTTGAATTGTATGTGGCAAAGAATTTATCGAAATAGATATTTTCGGTATTGCCGAAGAAATCCGTAGCAATAAAGGCGGATTTCCATGTTTCGTTTTCATCTTCGGCAGAGGCGATCATTGTGAAACAACCGAACATACCTAAAGTGATAGAAATTGATAATAGCAGAGATAGTAGTTTTTTCATAAATAGAATTCCTTTCGGTAAAATGCTACCAAACTATTATATATATTTAAAGTGCAAAATAAAATTCGCAAAAACACCAAATAAATTCCCAACTTTTATACAATGTGGACGAAAAGTGGTATAGTCATAATAACCAAAAAACAAAAAAATACAATTTAAAATATAAACGAATCAACGATAATTGTTAATACAATGTAAAAATTAAGTTATTTTTTGCTTTTTCCAATGAGCGGGGGAAACACCCTCCGATCGCTTAAAGGTTCGCGAAAAATAATATTGGTCACTGAATCCGCAGGCGTCGGCAATTTGCTTTATGTTCATTCTTTCGCTCGTTTTTGAAAGCAGCTTTTTTGCCTTTTCAATTCGCAGTCGGTTGAGGTAGGCGTTTGGAGTGAGCCCTGTTTTTTGCTTAAATATTCTGCGAACGTAATCCTTTGTTAAATCTGGGGCGAGTGTGTAAATAGAGTCAAGCTCGAATGCTACGTTTGGAACGTTATGCTCAATCATGCTTTCAATTCGCTCGATATAGGTGTGGGAGGCGTCGTGCTTACTGAGTGCATAGATGAGCGAAAAAATAACCTGTGCCAGCCGAGAAATATATTCGGAATGTGACGGAATATCCGAGCCGCATTCTCTTTCCAGCATCTTTATTAATGTAAAGGCATCCTGTTTGTGATTGTCGTGTACCCTGACAAAGCGCTTGAATTGGTCGGCAAGGTCACTGTCAATTCTAATCATAATTCGGGTATATCCGCCCTGCGAAATTGCTTCGAGTCGCGTTTTTTTCGGCAAAATGAAAATATCTCTTTTTGAAAAAGCGAGAGTTTTTTCTTCGGTGATGATTTTTCCTTCGCCGCCGGTAATATACATCAGTCGGCAGGCATCGTCAGCGGCAATCGACGTGCCTATTACAGGGGCGGTTTGTGCGTCAAAATGAATATAATTCGGCATTTTTTATCTCCCATTGGACGTATTTTTTAGGAATATAAGCCCGTCCAATTTGATTATATGCAAAAAGTTCGTTTTTGTCCATCTTTTTGTGCTATTTTGTCTATTTACTTTTCGTTTAGTTGTTGTTATAATCAAAAAATACTAATATGGGTTAATGGCTGAAAAAGTGCCTGTTTGCAATTAATTTGGCCGAAACCGATATTTTTAGTGCAACATGACAAAACTAATTTTGACAAAATATACAATTTGTACAAAAAACGAACTTTTCGATATTTTGGGCGGGGTTCTGAGGTCGGTTTTGTTCATTTTTTGTTCACAATTTATATGAGCGAGGGAGAAAAAATAATGGCAAACGAAAATTTAATCAACCGTTATTTCGAAACTGACGTTTGGGAACCGGTGCCGATGATTAGCAAGGAGCTCATCGAAAAAGGCTATGAAGGTGGCGAAGGATGCCAGGCCTGCCTTTATATTGTATGTGATCCGATCGATGGTACACATTGGCTTATGGGAACCGACGTTGGCGGTATGTATCGTTCGGATGACGGCGGTGTTCACTGGACTCCGTCGGCAATCGGTTACGAAGGTAACGGCTGCACAAGTTTTGCTTACGACCCCAACAATATTGATCGAGTTCTCGCACTGGGCGTAAACTCGTGGGGCTGTCCGCAGAACGGTATATATATGTCAACCGACAAAGGTCTTACTTGGAATGCAATTATGCAGACACGAAATTGCGGTTTCCGCGATGGACGTAACCAGTTTGCCTTTGACGAAACAAGCTATGATGAAAAGATTAAAGGAAGTGCCATTGTTTACTGGGCACGTGAGGGTGCACAGAACCATTGGAACAGAGCCGATTCCGAAAACAATCCCGGAATTTACAAGTCAACCGACGGTGGTTACACATGGGCAAAGCTCGAAAATACCGAAATGATGGGCGATACCTGTATATATGTACATAAGGAAAAGGGATGGTTATTCGTTCTCTGTCCTACCGGTTTCTACCGTTCAAAGGATCAGGGCGCTACCTTCGAAAAGCTCAGAGATGATGATTTTCTCTTTGCTGATTGCATCAGAAGTCATCCTGATCATATATATGCTACTACAAAGGAAGGACTTGTCGTTTCGTACGATTGCGGCGACACCTTTACAGTAATAAAGGGTGAGGGATACCCCGATTGCTTCCCGACAAAGCTTCGTGTATCGCCCGTTAACCCTGACAATATGGTTCTCCAGGACGACCGTCTCACAGGATGCGGCTCGTGGATTATTCCCGTTTACTATACAAATGACGGCGGTAAATCATGGCATCAGTCGGTACGAAATGCAGAAGCATCATGGGTACCTGCCAATAACGACCAGGTAAAATTCTATTGGAGCCCTGTTGACGAAAATAAGGTGCTTACCACATGGTGCTTTGTTTGTGCATCCAACGACGCAGGAAAGAATTTTGTTTGGCAGAATGCCGGATACAACGGACTTTGTCCCGGCGGATTTGTTTGCTGGAACGTAAACGATCCCAGATATATGGAAATTTCATCTCAGGACTATAACGGTGGCTACACCACCGACCATGGTAAAACGTGGATATACGTTAACTGGTCGGGCAAGGAATGGGGCGGCTGGACCTACGGCGGCTATACATTTAATGACGACGTAACTATCTGCGGCTTGGCAAACAGAATGTTTGGCGAAACAAAGCTTGCCATTACCCGCGACGGCGGAAAAACGATTGACCGTACCGATATGGACATTCACGGCACCTCAATCAGCTGTGGCGTTCCCGGAAACGAAAATGTTGCATTCCTTGGCGACGTAGTTACTCGCGATATGGGTAAAACATTTGAGTATATGGACGGATGCAACGGCGTCAGAACTTACGATCCGGAAGGAAAGACGCTTTTCGGCACCTTCTGGGATAGCACAATAGTTAAGAGCGAGGACGAAGGTAGGACCTGGGAAAAGGTTTGGTTTGCTGATGGTTCTCGAATCTTTGACCTTGCATATGATCATAAAAACGGATATCTCTATTTCCTCAACTGGGGCGGACTTTATAGAATGAAGCTCGACGGCAGCGAACCCGAAAGCATCGTATACCCGTCAAAGCACGCGCTCAGCGTTTGTGTCGATCCGGAAAATCCGTCGATCATTTACCTGGCATGTTCATCTCATGCCGAATTTGGCTTCCCGAACATTCTCCGTTCTCTCGACGGAGGCAAAACCTGGACGATACTCAATCGTTTACCTAACGATAACCGTACAGGTCCCGACGGCGGAAAGCAGCCGACACAGATTCGCATCAACCCCGCTACACGTGAGCTGTTTGTTCTCTGTGGTTGCCGCGGCATTTGGAAGATAAAATGTTGCCCTGCCGATGCCACAAACTAATAGGTAATCAGCGCGCATACAAATATATATTAGGGATTTTCCCTGCAAATATAAAAAACCATTTTGTTTTGTTTTTCGAAAGGAGACAAAAAAGTTATGAAAAAGGCATTCAGAATAATCAGTTTGCTTCTTTGTGTTGCCATGCTTTTTGGAACGCTCACATCCTGTGGCGGCGAAAATACCGGTGATGCAAACATTTCGTCTGTTGCTTCTGAAAAAGAAGAAACCAGCAGCGAAAGCAAAGGATTTGAAGGTATCTATTTTGACACAGACGTATGGGTACAGGTACCGATGGTATCCCAGTACATTATCGATCAGGGCCACGAAGGCGGTGAAGGCTGCCAGGCAATGATTTATATCGGCTATGCACCTTCCGACGACGGAAAGCTTGCATTCATGGGAACCGACGTTGGCGGTATCTATCGTTCAGAGGACGGTGGCGACACATGGGATCTCTGTACAACAGGTATGCATGCAGCCGGTGGTACAAGTATTGTTGCCGACCCGACTAACCTCGACCGAGTAATGGTTTGCGGTACAAACTCGGGTGGTAACGGTGCAAACGGACTCTATCTCTCAACCGATAGAGGCTTTTCGTGGAGAGGCGTATTTAACGCACGCGTTTGCGGTTTCCGCGACGTTCGTACACAGATCGCCTTTGACCCGACCACTTATGACGAAAAAATTGGCGGTAGCGCAGTAGTTTACTGGTC
>JAFOCH010000158.1 GCA_017381395.1 Clostridia bacterium | reverse complement strand
TGGACTCAGAAAAAAATTCAACATTCAGGATAATGTCGATTTGGTTGAAATTTTTAATGATGGCGACATGATTATTATTAAAAAGTATGAACCGACCTGCATGTTTTGTCACGAAGAAAATGATTTAATTTCTTACAAAGATCATCAGATTTGTAAAAAATGCCTCGAAGAAATCAACAACACACTTTAATTTTTTTAATAACAACCGCCAGCAGAACAATCTGATTGGCGGTTGTTATTTTTTGTAGCAATATTTAAGTGAATGTGTTAAAATTCATTTTAGGGAGGTGAAACCAGTGACAAAAAGTAAAAAGTTAACTGACATAAATTATTTTGGCGGGTATTTTGTTTCCGCTGTTTTTATTTGTGCAATGACGATAATATTAAATCTTTTAGATTCAAACTATAACGATGTGTTTTCTAATGCAATCATTATCATCTCTCTGTTATCGTTGGGCACCGGTTTACTTTTCCTGTATCGTTATAAGAAAATTAGTGTCAATAATATAATTCGACTAATTGTTATATGCTCATTATTTGTAAAAATCGGATACGTTATAAAACACCCTTACACAGTCAACCAGCACGATTTGGAATCAATTGACGCAAACGGACATTTAAGCTATATTTATCGATTGGCTGAGTTTAGAGGTCTGCCAGAAACTAATGAATGGCAATTATATAATCCGCCGTTGCATTATTTTATTTCATCTGTCTTTTTTAACGTTAGCCGTTTATTCGGTTGCGGTATTGATGCATCGTTTGAGAATCTGCAAATGCTAACTGTTTTTTGGTCGTCATGTGTATCAATTGTCGGTCTGAAAATATTAAGACAGTTTAATTTTAAGGGTTTACCTTTAATCTTAACATTCGCTGTAATTGCCTTTCATCCGATGTTCACTGTGCTAGGTGGAAGTATCAATAACGACGTATTAGCATTGTTTCTTGTCACTGTTTCACTATATTATCTAATAAAATATCAGAAAACGTTGAAAAGCAGCGATTTAATGCTGTTTTCCTTATTCTCTGTGGTGTCAATTATGACAAAGTGTTCTGCATTTTTTGCAGTGTTTGCGATGCTAATTTATCTTGCAGTATATCTAGTTAAAATTAACCGAATTTCTATAAAAGGTATCGTTTTGACGTTAGCTCCGATTATAATTTTTGGCTTTTGTTTTTCGGTTAGAAATGCTATATTATTCGGTCAAAGTTTTGTCCACTATAATAAGCTTAATGAATATAGCTTGTTATACATTCCATATTCATTTTTATCGCGAATTTTCAACTTTACCAGCCATGAGTTTTCATTGCCGTTTTGCAATCCGTACAATGATACAAATATCATCCTTTATTCGCTTAAAAATTCGTTGTTTGGTGAGTTTATGTTTAACTCTGTTACAATTGGGTTTGTTTTACTATCCCTCAATTTGATTTTTATTGTTTTTGACGTGATTTCTATTATTATTTTCATCAAAAAGGGAAGTAGTTATGAATTAAAAAGATGCTATATTCCGATCTTATTTATTTTCATTACTCAGATAGCTTATTATTTGTTTTATAATTTTATCGAACCATATGGTTGCTCAATGAATCTAAGGATAATCCCATTGGCAATTATATGTGGAATTATTATGTTTGGCTTTTTAATTAAATTTGTTCATATTAGGGCGCGATTGAGCAAATTTTATGCAATAATATACGCCATGATGTTTGTTATTATTGCAGTGTTTTCAATTTTGTCGAGTATAATATTCGTTTGATATTTACTATTGTCGCATATATTGACTTTTGAGCAATAATTAGATATAATTATTTAAATATATTATATTATATTCTTATTGAGGGTGTTTAAATGATAAAGTTCAAAAGATGGGCTTCGATAGTTTCTCTCATGCTATGGGACTCATTTTGTGTATTTATATCGTTATACATTGGATTTGCTTTACGTTATACATCAAATTCTTTTAGCAATCCTTTGAATATTCCGCCGGCATATTACTATAATTTTCCTTACTACGTGTTGGTATTTACGCTTGTAATGTTCGGTCTTAACTTTTTATTTAGATGTTATAACTCTGTTCTCAAACGTGTAAATTTTAATGAAGCATTTAGACAGCTTTGGTCATCATGGATTGGCTTTGTTTTGTTCTATTTATTAGACCTGCTCTTTACTTCAATTGGCGTTTTCCCTGAATCAAAGCCGCTCGAAATCGGTATATTACTGGTAATGACCTCATTTATGTTCCTGTTTATGATGCTTGGTCGCTCGTGTATAAAGCTTATTTACGCAATAAGAGCTAGATTTTCGCACATTTCAGGATATTCGGTTCAAAAGCGAGTTATTATTTTCGGTGCAGGTGAAGCAGGGGAGTTCCTTGTTTCAAAGCTCGAAAATTCACCCGAGCTAGTAAAGCCGGTTGCTTTTATTGACGACGACCAAAACTTAATCGGCAAGCATATCAAGGGAGTAAAGGTTTTTGGAAACAGAGAACGATTAAAAGAAGCTATAAAGCGATATAATGCGCATGAGGTAATTGTTGCAATTCCTACCGCTTCTCGCGAGTTATTGAAGTTTGTAGTTAACGTTTGTAGCGAATGCAGATGCAGTATTCGTCGATTTGGCAAAATTGATGACGTTGACCTCGAAAACGTTAAAACATCGAATATTAAATTTGAGGATTTATTGCGAAGAAATAGCGTAAATCTTAAAATGGAAAGCATAATCGAATTCATTAGCGGCAAAACAGTTATGATAACCGGTGGTGCCGGTTCAATCGGCTCTGAATTGTGCCGTCAGGTTATGTCTTTCGGCTGCGAAAAGTTAATTATATTTGACATTAACGAAAACGGACTGTTTTTTATCGATAATGAGTTAAAGGACGTTTACGGAACCGGACGTCATTTGACCATTCTCGGATCCATTCGTGACGAAGCTCGTCTCGACGAAGTTCTTGAAGAGTACAAGCCTCAGGTCATTTTCCACGCTGCAGCACATAAGCATGTGCCTATGATGGAAATAAATCCGAAGGAATCGATAAAAAATAATGTTTTTGGCACTATAAACGTTGCGAAGGCAGCCATAAATCATAAGGTTGAGAAGTTTATCCTTATCTCTACTGACAAGGCGGTTAATCCCACCAACATTATGGGCGCGTCAAAGAGAATTGCTGAATTATCAATTCAAATGCTTGATAAGGATTCAGAAACTGATTTTGCCGCGGTTAGATTTGGCAACGTACTCGGATCAAATGGAAGCGTGGTTCCATTCTTCCAAAAGCAGATTAACGAGGGCGGTCCAGTAACCGTTACTCATCCCGATATGAGAAGATATTTTATGACAATTCCCGAAGCAGTACAGCTCGTTCTTGAAGCGGGCGCTATGGCAAAGGGTGGCGAAATATTTGTTCTCGATATGGGTGACCCGGTTAAAATTTATGATCTTGCCTGCGATATGATTAGATTATCGGGATTTGAGCCGAATGTTGATATTAAAATCGAGTTTACCGGTTTACGTCCCGGCGAAAAACTGTTTGAAGAAATCAGTTTAGCCGACGAAGATGTTGACAGAACAAGCAATGACAAAATTGTATTTATGAAACCGATTTCCCATGACTATAATATTTTAAGGGATAATATCTCTGACCTTCATAAAACGCTTAGCGATATTTCACCCCTTAATATGTTCAGCATGGTAAAGAAGATTGTCCCAACCTTTAATCACAACGAAAAGAGTAGTGATGAAAAATGATTAAACGTAACGATTTTTTACCCTTTTGTAAACCCTGCTATGATGACGATGAAATCACCGCAGTAACCGATGTTATTAAATCGGGCTGGTGGACAAAGGGCAACGTTACAAAAGAATTTGAAAGCTTTTTCGCCAACTATGTTGGTGCAAAATATGCTGTTGCTGTTAATTCCTGCACAGCAGCAATGCACCTTGCATTGTTAGCAAAGGGAATAGACGAGGGTGATGAAGTAATTTCTACACCTATGACCTTTTGCTCAACAATTAACAATATTGTACACGTTGGAGCAAAGCCGGTTTTGGTCGATGTTGACGCTAATACAGGACTCATCGACGTTGATAAAATTGAGGCCGCAATCACCGAAAGAACAAAGGCAATTATTCCTGTTCACTATGCAGGTCGTTGCTGCGATATGGATAAAATTTATGCCATTGCAGAGAAATATAATCTCTTTGTTTTAGAGGATGCTGCACACGGACTTTCTACTGAATACAAGGGTAAACGCATCGGCGGACACGGAAGCACAGCTGCATTTAGCTTCTATGTTACAAAGAATATTTCTACCGCAGAAGGTGGTATGCTTACCACTGATGATCCTCAAATTTATGAAAAAGCTTGTATTCTTTCTCTGCACGGAATGAGTAAGGATGCTTGGGCTCGTTATGGTGATAAATGCGACTGGCATTATGAAATTGAGGAGCCGGGATTCAAGTATAACATTACCGATATTGCGGCAGCGCTTGGCATTGAGCAGATGAAGAAACTCGATGATATGCAAAAAATCAGAGACGAGTACGTTGAGATTTATAACAATGCTATAGATAAAATTGACGGTGTTGATTACTTAAAGGATAATAAATTCTGTAAGAGTTCAAACCACCTATATATTATCAATATTGATAATTCGAAATTTGATATTTCACGTGATGATTTTATAAACATTTTGCGTGAATACAATATCGGCACAAGCGTTCATTTTATTCCGATATTTATGCACCCGTTTTATAAGGATTTACTTGGATATAAAAAGGGTGATTTCCCTGTATCCGAGAGATTGTTTGACGGAATTATATCACTTCCGCTCTTTCCTTCAATGACCCGAGAGGATGTTATTTATGTCACAGAAGTATTACGCGAAATTGCCGAAAAGCATGCAAAATGAAGCGGTATATAAATACTGCGATATACTTACCAAAAAGAAATATACGTTTTTTTTAAAGAGATTTTTTGATATTATTATTTCTTTTTTGGCGCTTTTCGTTTTGGCCATACCGTTTGCTTTTATCTCTATTTGGATTATCCTTGATTCAAAAGGATCAGCATTTTTTGTTCAAAGGCGAGTTGGAAAATATAACAAAGATTTCGGCATAATTAAGTTTAGAACGATGGTAAGTAACGCTAGTGAGCTTGGTGGCACATTAACAAGCGGAGATAACGATAACCGAATCACAAAAGCGGGTAGATTTCTTCGCAAATTCAGGATTGATGAACTGCCTCAGCTTATTAACGTACTTATCGGTCAAATGAGCATTATAGGACCTCGACCCGAGGTTAGAAGATTCGTCGACGTTTATACCGATGAACAAATGGCAACCCTTATAGTTCGTCCGGGGATCAGTTGCTCTTCGAGCGTCGCCTTTGCAAATGAAGGCGAAATTCTTGAAAAGTCAAGTGATCCTGACGATACATATATTGCCGAAATTTTACCTGACAAAGCACAAATGAATTTAGATTATATTAGCACTTTGTCACTTAAAAATGATTTAAAAATTATATTTAACACGATAAAAGAAGTTTTACGATAGGGAGTTGACTTGTTTTGGAAAAGATTTTGATCGTTGATGACGACGTCAATATTGCCGAATTGCTAAAAATTTATCTTGAAAAGGCAAACTATCAAACTGTACTAGCACATGATGGTAGGGAAGCTATTTCTCTTTTCGAGAGCGAGCAGCCCGATCTGATATTGCTAGACGTAATGTTGCCCATGCTTGATGGATGGCAGGTTTGCCGTCGCGTTCGAGAAAATTCGCTTGTACCTATCATTATGCTCACAGCAAAAGGCGAAACCTTTGATAAAGTTCTGGGCTTTGATATCGGATGTGACGATTATATCGTAAAGCCCTTTGACGCAAAGGAAGTTGTCGCGCGTGTAAAGGCGGTTTTAAGACGCACACTGACTACAGTTGATATTAAAAAGGAACTTGTTTATGAAAATCTTCGTATCAACATTAATAATTACGTTATGCTTGTAAATGGCGAGCAGATTGATACCCCGCCAAAGGAGCTTGAACTGATTTATCATTTAGCAGGGCATCCAAACCGTGTATATACCCGCAATCAGTTGCTTGACGAAGTGTGGGGATTTGACTATTATGGCGACTCGCGCACTGTTGACGTTCATATAAAGCGTTTGCGCGAAAAGCTTGAAGGCGTCAGTGAAAAATGGGCACTTAAAACCGTTTGGGGAGTTGGTTACAAATTCGAAACAAACGAACAAAGATATTAAAAAATAAATTAGTTACTAAATATTTTTTAATGTTTGGGTCAATAATACTTATAGTAATAACCTTGCTCGTATCGTTTGCAAGTTATTTCTCAAGTAAATATTGGATAAATGACAAACTCGACCTACTGAAAAGTAACGCGACTGCGTTAGCCGCATATGCAAAGGAAAAGGTGGAATCACCGAATTATAACCTTGAAGTAGGAAGAACGGGTGAAGCTGTTTCTGTTGCGAGTGATATTACTGTATTCTTTGTTGATGTTAACAGAAATACATTTACTTGTAGTGAAATAAAGCAAAAGCTTGACTGTGTCCATATTGGTTCTACTGTTAATAAGGATATTATGGACAGGGTTTATATTGACGGCATATATACTGATACAACTACACTTGGCGGGATGTATAAAACCGACCATTATACAGTAGGAGCGCCTATAACTGGCTATTACGAATGTTATGGCGCTGTATTTGTTTCGTACGAAGCTAGCAATTACGAAGCATTTATTCAAAAGATTATTTGGGGCCTTGTTTATGCCGGTGTTTTTTGCCTAATTCTCGGCTTTGTATTGATTTATATTATTACCAAAAAGCTTGTAAAGCCGATTGTCGAGGTTTCTAATGCGGCAAACGCTATGATCGAAGGTGACTATTCGCACAGAATTGAGGTTACACGCACCGACGAAATAGGTGCGCTGGTTACCTCATTTAACAATATGATCGAAGCGCAAAAGTCACTTGAAACAATGCGTTCTAGCTTTATTGCTAATGTTTCGCATGAGTTAAAGACGCCAATGACAACAATAGGCGGATTTATTGATGGTATTCTCGATGGTACAATCCCTGTAGAAAAACACAAGCATTATTTGGGAATTGTGTCTGATGAGGTTAAGCGTTTATCTGTTATGGTAAATGCGATGCTTAGTTTATCAAAGCTTGAATCGGGTCAAACTGAGCTTAAATACGCAGCTGTAGATGTCACCGAAATTATATGCAGGGTTATCATTTCCTTTTCGTTAAAGTTTGAAAGCAAGAATATCGAAATCAGAGGAATGGATGATGCATCGACGTTTATTGTCGATGGTGATTATGATTTATTGTATCAAGCGGTATATAACCTGTTTGACAACGCAATTAAATTTACACCCGAAAACGGTGTAATTACATTAAATATTGATGATCTGAATAGGTCGATTAGCATAACTAACTCAGGTCAAGGCATAAAGGACGAAGACATAGAATTTATATTTGATCGTTTTTATAAGGCAGATAAATCCAGATCAAAGGATAAGAGCGGATTTGGCCTTGGATTATTTATAGTCAAGTCGATAATCAACATACATAACGGCAATATTTCGGTCGAAAGTGAATACGGAAAATCAACGACTTTCACAGTATCATTGCCGAAATTAATGCAGTGATACACTGCGTGGAGATGTTGATTTTGACTCAAAAAAGCTTTAAGAATATCGATTCATTTTCAAAAAATAAAACAATCTCATTCAATTCTCTCGGTAAAAACAACGGGAGCAGAGTGAGATTGTTTCTTTATTTTTCGGTAACGACGGTGGTAGCACTATTCTTTTTAGTTGTTGGTTATGAAATATCCGAGTACAGTCAATCAATGATAGATACGAAAATAAATGAAAATATTGAGATTCAGACAAATGCATTATCAAACACTTCGATTGACCTTTCATTCGCAACCAAATGTACTGTTAATTTAAGTGTATTTAACGATAAATATATGTCAGAAGCAACGGGAGTGATAATATCCAACGATGGATATATAGTGACGAATGATCATATTTATCAGGATATTAGCAATCCTAAAATTTACGTTTTTGATTCGAATGGAAAAAGGTATGATGCAGAATTTATTGCAGGGGATAATAAATTTGACGTGTCGGTAATAAAAATTGATGCTAATAATTTAAATTATCTGCCCCTTGAAAATGATTTGTTCATAAATAAAGGTGATGAATTATACTCAATTGGTCGTGATCAAAGTATTACAAAAGGGATTGTTTGTGACTTTTTATACGAAGCTAATGGTAAATCAAAATCAGTAAAAATGATCAGAACCGATTGTGCGGTAAATCCGGGAGACAGCGGAGGCCCCGTTATATCAAACGGAAAATTAGTTGCTCTTAATTGTAGTAAAACGGTGTCAGTCGAGGTGGAGGGGATGAGTTATCTTTTGCCTTCAGACATAGTAAAACGCGCTGTAGGTCAACTTATTAAGGATAAAAAAATCACCGACAGAGCACAACTAGGCATTTCGTACAAGTATATTTCACCAGTGGTTGCCGCACAAAATAACTCAATTAGCGGAATCAAGATCGAAATTATCAATGCTGACAGTGACCTTTACGGCAAGGATTTCGGCGAAGGTGACGTAATAGTAGCATTGGATGGTGCGGAAATTACGTCCGAAACAATTTTCCTCGATTGGTTATCAAATCATAGAGCAGGGGATAATGCCGAGCTTACTATACGCAAAATCAATGGCACTGACAGACAGGTTAATATTACTTTTGGTGCCGATTCATCATATTCTTCATATTTTGATGAATAAATTTTTTAAAACGGTTCAAACTAATATCAACCAAATAAATGGAGGTTAAATTATGTCAAAAATTGTATCAACAATAATTTTGATGATTACATTACTTGCGATGTTTGCTTCGTGTTCAAGCGGCGGAAATGTGGACGAACCGAACGGCGATATTTCGGCAATGGATTCAAGTGCGAATATTACAAGTTCGGCTGTATCATCAAATAATTCGAGCAACCACGCTTCGTCAAATGGCGGTATCATTAGTGGAACCGAAAGCGTTATCAGCAGGGTTGAAAGCGGAATCAATTCAATGACCTAAATTAAAAACAGCGGATTTGATGCCGCTGTTTTTAATTTTGCTTGAAGAATTGGTTGATATGTAGTAGAATATATGTATTAGAATGGGGGATTTTGGAAATGAAATTGCTTGTTATTGATGGAAACAGTTTAATTAACCGTGCATTTTACGGTGTACGTCCTTTAACCACAAAGGATGGACGCTTTACAAATGGTATATACGGTTTTTTAAATATGATGATGAAATTGACATCCGAATTTAATCCCGATTCGGTTGCGGTTGCATTCGACCTCAAAGCCCCCACCTTCAGACATAAAATTTATTCCGAATACAAAGCGGGACGAAAGGGTATGCCGCCCGAACTTGTCGAGCAAATGCCTGTTTTAAAGGAATTGCTTACCCTTATGGGTATCAAAATCATTGAAAAAGAGGGTTATGAGGCCGACGATATTATCGGCACTCTGGCTTCTGCTTGTGAAAAGAGCGGCCACTTTTGTTATATTGCGACAGGTGACAGAGATTCCTTCCAACTCGTAAGCGATAGCGTAAATGTTTTACTCACGGCTACTGTAATGGGACGTCCCGAAATTGTCGTTTATGACAACGATAAAATTGCCGAAAAATACAATGGTCTGACTCCAAAAAATCTTATCGATGTAAAAGCACTCATGGGTGACAGCTCGGACAATATTCCGGGAGTTGCCGGTGTTGGAGAAAAGACGGCGGTTTCACTTATTTCTACCTTTAAAAATCTCGAAAATATATATAAAAATATCGATTCTCCAGAGATTAAAAATGCCGCACGAAACAAACTTATCAACGATAAGGAAAAGGCGTTTTTATCACGCAAACTCGGCACAATTTGTTGCAAGGTGCCGATTGATACAGTTATCGATAATTACGTGATTCAGCCACATGATGAATCGGTACTTGCTGCATTTTTGGCTGATTTAGAGCTGTTTAAAATTATCGAACGAATGGGACTGCAAAACGTTCGTTCAACCGCTACTGATAGTGTCACAAAGAGCGAAATCAAATTTAGCAAGGTTGAACCTAATGACATCTTAAATGCTGATATAATCAATCTGCTTTATTACCAGAATTATATTGTCATTTCAAACGAAAACAAGTATGCAATATGCGAATATGACGACGATTTTTTGTTTAATTTGGGTGGCAAAAAAATCAGGGTTTATCACTCAAAAGAGTTTTATCACATAAATCCCGATTTGAATATTGTATTTGATTGCACTCTCGCTGCATATTTGCTCAATCCGTCGGCAAGTAGTTATAATTTATCACGCCTATTTGACGAATATATAATTCCTGATGTTTCAGTTTCTGATACCGAGGCCGAAAATGTTGGCATTCAGTTTGCGATTTTGTGCGACACCTTGTACCGTGAAATCGAGGAAAATGAGCAGATGCATCTGCTTAACGATATCGAAATTCCGCTTGCAAAGGTACTTGCAGATATGGAAAATGCGGGATTTATGATTGATGTTGAGGGAATACGCGAATACGATAAACAACTTGAACAGAAAATTGAAGAACTGAAGGGCTTAATATTCTCACTTGTCGGATATGAATTTAATCTCAATTCGCCCATTCAGCTCGGAGTAGCATTATTTGAAAAGCTAGGGCTTCCTGCAGGTAAAAAAACTAAAAATGGCTATTCAACCAGCGCAGACGTGCTCGAAAATTTACGAGATAAGCATCCCGCTGTTGACTACCTATTGGAATACCGCCAGTTATCAAAGCTAAAATCAACCTATTGCGACGGATTGTTAAAGGTCGTATGCGATGACAACCGAATTTACAGCACCTTTAATCAGACTGAAACACGCACAGGTCGAATCAGCTCAACCGAACCAAATTTGCAAAACATACCCGTTAAAACCCAGTATGGTAGTCTGTTTAGGCAGTATTTTGTTGCGCCTGAGGGCAAGGTATTATGCGATGCTGACTATTCCCAGATTGAGCTTCGTGTTTTGGCTCATATTGCTGACGATCAGGCGATGAAAGAGGCTTTTAATAACGATATTGACATACATCGATTAACTGCGTCATCGGCCTTTTCGGTGCCGGTTGATGAAGTAACTTCCTCAATGCGCTCGGCTGCAAAGGCGGTCAATTTCGGCATTGTTTATGGAATCGGTGCTTTCTCACTTGCAAAGGATATAAAGGTTTCCTTTGGCGAAGCAAAGCAGTATATTGATAATTATATGTCGACCTACACCGGCGTTGCTGATTATATGAAAAAGGTTGTCGAGGAAGCAACTGAATTAGGATATGTAAAAACACTTTTTAACCGCAGACGATATGTATCGGAGCTGAAAGCATCAAATGCCATTCAGCGCGGTTTTGGCGAAAGAATAGCTCGCAATGCTCCAATTCAAGGCACCGCGGCCGATATAATAAAGATTGCAATGATTCGCGTTTATAATCGACTCAAGGCCGAATTACCAACCGCACGACTTATTTTGCAGGTCCACGACGAGCTTATCGTCGAAGCTGATATTGCCGATGCAAACAAGGCGTCTATGATATTAAAAGAGGAAATGGAAGGCGCATTCAAGCTATCCGTTCCGCTTACCGCAGATGTAAACGTTGGAACTACTTGGTTGGAGGCAAAGGGCTGATGATTGACATTATTAAAGCAGACGAACTACTAGTCAGTGAATTAGCGTCATTTTCTGCCCGATTCTTTGACGAAAAGTGGTCGGAAGCATGTTTTTTAAATGAAATAAAAAAGCTGAATTCAGCCGTTTTTTGCGCATTTTGTGAGAATGAAATCGTCGGTGTCGCTTGTGTAGAAAATCAGTTTGGTGATGGCTATTTGCATAATATTGCAGTGGCTGACGATTATCGACGGCAGGGGATAGCCCATCAGCTAATGGACAAGTGCTTCGAATTTCTGCAAACAAATGGATTAAACAAGATGTTTCTTGAGGTTAGAATGTCAAACACAAATGCAGTAAATCTATATAAAAAATGCGGATTTGAGACCATTTGTATCAGAAAAGGATTTTACACCAACCCGTCCGAAGATGCCTATTCTATGGTTTTGGAGATGAAATAATGAAGATTTTAGCTATTGAAAGCTCGTGCGACGAAACTGCAGCTGCGGTCACTGACGAGCGTCACATAATCTCGAGTATAGTTGCAACACAAATCGAGGAACATAAGCTTTATGGTGGGGTAGTGCCCGAAATCGCTTCTCGCAGACATGCTGAATCAATCGTTTTTGTTGTGAATGAAGCACTTTGTACGGCTAACTGTGAGCTGAGTGATATTGATGCTATTGCGGTTACTTATGCGCCCGGTTTAATTGGCTCGTTGCTCGTTGGAGTAAATTTCGCAAAGGGACTTGCCTTATCGACTGGAAAGCCGCTCATTCCCGTACATCATTTGCGCTCGCATATCGCGGCAAATTATATTGAAAATCCTAATTTAAAGCCACCGTTTTTATGCCTTGTTGTTTCGGGCGGACATAGTCATATTGTCGAGGTGAAGGACTATACCGACTATTCAATTATCGGTCATACTCACGATGATGCGGCAGGAGAATGCTTTGACAAGGCGGCGAGAGCACTCGGTATGCCTTATCCCGGTGGCATTCATTTGGATAAAATTGCCGATAGTGGAAACGCTGATTTATTCAAATTACCTTATCCCAAAATTGACGGTTGCCCGTATGATTTCAGCTTTTCAGGACTCAAAACTGCGGTAATCAATGCTATTCATAATGCCAAGCAAAAAGGGGAGAAGGTTAATTCCGCCGACGTCGCAGCCGCACTCAGACAGAGAGTTTGTGACATGCTTATTTCATCTACATTAAAAGCGACCGAGGATCTAGTTTATCAGACGGTTGTTATGTCGGGTGGCGTTTCTGCAAATTCCGAGCTTAGACGACGTATGGCCGACGAGTGCGAAAAACGAGGTATAAAGCTGTTTTATCCTGAACTTAAATACTGTGGAGATAACGCAGCTATGGTCGGCGTGCAAGCCTATTATGAGTATGTTTCGGGAAATATTGCAGGTGCTGACCTGAATGCCTTTGCAACAATGCCCATTGATGTACTAAATTACTAATTTGTTTATTAAAAATTTAACAAATTTATAAGAAAAATATGTTGCTAATTGACCTTATAATTGATATACTATATAAGGAGAAAATTGGTATATTTATTTTATCAATAAATTAAGTTTATTATACATGGAAGGATGCTGAATATGACCAACAATAAAACTGTTTTAAATTGGATTGACGAAATTAAGAATTTAGTTAATCCTGACGAGGTTGTTTGGATAGATGGCAGCAAGGAACAGATTGAGGACCTTCGCGAGCAGGCACTTGCCTCGGGCGAACTTCACAAGCTCAATCAGGATCTTTTACCCGATTGCTATCTCCATAGAACAAAAGAAAATGACGTTGCTCGTGTAGAGGACCGTACATTTATCTGTACAACTGACAAAGAGGATGCAGGTCCTACAAATAACTGGTACGATCCGAAGGAAATGTATACAAAGCTTTATGATATCGCTAGAAATAGCTATGCTGGTAAAACTATGTATATCGTTCCTTTCTCAATGGGCCCGATCGGTTCACCTCTCGCTAAAATCGGTATCGAAATCACCGATTCAATCTATGTTGTTCTCAACATGGTTATCATGACCAGAGTGGATAAAAAGGTTCTCGAAGTACTTGGCGACAGCAATGACTGGGTTCGTTGTTTCCATTCCAGATGCGACATCGACCCCGAAAAGCGTTACATCTGCCAGTTCCCTGAAGATAATACAATCATTTCGGTTAACTCAGGTTACGGCGGTAACGTTCTCCTTGGTAAAAAGTGCTTTGCTCTCCGTATTGCATCCTACCAGGGATGGAAAGAAGGTTGGATGGCTGAGCATATGCTCATTCTCGGCCTCGAAAATCCGCAGGGTGAGGTAAAATATGTTGCAGCTGCTTTCCCGTCTGCTTGTGGTAAGACCAACCTTGCAATGCTTATTCCGCCCGAATACTTGCGCGAAAAGGGATACAAGATTTGGACTGTTGGCGACGATATTTCATGGATGAGAATAGGCGAAGATGGCCGTCTCTATGCAATCAACCCCGAAAATGGTTTCTTTGGAGTTGCTCCCGGAACCAACGAAAAGTCCAACTTTAACGCTCTCGAATCAACAAAGAAGGGTACAATCTTTACCAACGTTGCCCTTGATTTGAATGACAATACAGTATGGTGGGAAGGACTTAACAAGAATCTCCCCGAAAATGCTCTCGATTGGAAGGGCAACAAGTGGGATGCTTCAAAGTTTGACAAGGCAGACAAGTCAACATGTGCCGCTCACCCGAACTCCAGATTTACTGCTCCGGCTGCTAATTGCCCCTGCATTTCCTCTGAATTTGATAAGGGTGCAGGCGTTCCGATCTCTGCTATCATCTTTGGCGGACGTAGAGCAAAGTGTGCACCCCTTGTATACCAGTCAAAAAGCTGGGAAAACGGTGTATTCATCGGTTCTGCAATGGCTTCTGAAACCACAGCAGCAGCTGCAGGTGCAGTTGGTGTAGTTCGCCGTGACCCGATGGCTATGCTTCCGTTCTGCGGATATCACATGGCTGATTACTTCCAGCATTGGCTCGATATGGGTGAGAAGCTTGGCGACAAGGCACCCAAAATCTTTAACGTTAACTGGTTCCGTACCGATGACGAAGGTAACTTCATTTGGCCCGGATTTGGCGATAATATGCGCGTTCTTAACTGGATTATCGACCGTTGCGAAGG